>NZ_JBEPBF010000162.1:0-19945 GCF_040298985.1 Streptomyces sp. NPDC001093
GGTGCTGCCGCTGCCCGCCGGTGGCCGCATGGCCGGCGCCTGCCTGATCGGCTGGGACCGCCCGCACCACTTCAGCCCCGACGAACGGGCCCTGCTCACCGCCTGCGCGGGCCTCGCCGGGCAGGCCCTGCTGCGCGCCCACGCCTTCGACGCCGAGCACGAACTCGTCGGCATGCTCCAGCGCACCCTGCTGCCGCGCCGGCTGCCCCGGCTGCCCGGCGCGGTCGCCGTCGCCCGGTACCTGCCCACCACCGCCGGACTGGAGGTCGGCGGCGACTGGTACGACGTGATCCCGCTGGCGGACAACCACGTGGCCCTCGTCATCGGTGACGTCCAGGGCCACAACGCGGGCGCCGCCACGCTGATGGGCCAGATGCGCACGGCGCTGCGTGCCTACGCCGCCGAGGGGCACGCGCCGGACGTGGTCGTCGCGCACGCCAACCGACTGCTCCTGGACATGGAGACCGACCTCTTCGCCACCTGCGCCTACGTCGACGTCGACATGGAGGAGGGCACCGCCTGGTGCGTGCGCGCCGGTCACCTCCAGCCCGTGCTGCGCCACCCGGACGGCACCGCCGAGATCCTCCGGGCCGAGGGCGGGCCCCCGCTCGGCGTGCTCGGCCAGGCCGAGTTCCCGATGACCCCGCTGCGGCTGCTGCCCGGCACGGTGATCGCGCTGACCACCGACGGCCTCGTGGAGGCGCCGGGCGCCGACATCGACGCCGGTATGGACCGGCTCGCCGCCCAGCTGGCCACGGCGGATCCCACCCACCTCGGCCTGGTGGCGGACGCCCTGCTCACCGGCGCCCACCGCGGCGACGACGTCGCCCTGCTGCTGATGCGCTACGACGGCATGGCCGTACGCCCGCTGCGCGAGAGCTGGACGGTGTGGCGGGTACCGCAGGCGGTCGGGCACGCCCGCCGCTTCACCCGGCGCACCCTGCGTGTGTGGGGCGTCTCGCAGGACACCCTGGACGCGGCCCTGCTGGTGGTCTCCGAACTCGTCACCAACGCCCTCGTGCACACCGACGGCCAGGTCCGTCTCGACCTCAGCCTGGTCAACCACCGCCTGCGGCTCGCCGTCGCCGACGCCTCCCCCCGCAGCCCCGTCAAGCCCACCAGCATCGGCTGGGAGGCCACCGGCGGCCGCGGCATCCTCCTCGTGGAGGCGGTGTCGGCGGCCTGGGGTACGGTCCCGGTCAGCGGCGGCAAACAGGTATGGGCGGACCTGGTCCCCGGCCCTTGACGCCCGCGACCGGCCTCCGGCCCGATTGCGGCGCGTTGACGGCCACGGCCGGCCTCCGGCTGTGGTGCCTTGACGGCCACGGTTGCCCCCCGGCTGCCGCGCCTGATGGCCACGGTTGCCCCCGGCTGCGGTGCCTGATGGCCAGGACCGGCCGCGCCTGCGGCGGCTGACGGCCGGGACCCCTGCTTGCGGTGGCTGATGACCACGACGAGCCCGGGCTGCGGTGCACAACGGCCAGGACCTGCCCCCGCCTGCGGTGCCTGACGTCCGCGGAGGGCCCCGGCTGCGGCGCCTGATGGCCAGGAATGGCCGCGCCTGCGGTGCCTGACGCTTACGGTCGGCCTCCGGTTGCGGCGCGTCTGACGGCCAGGGCCGACCTGCGGCGGTGCCTGACGCCCACGCTGGTCCCCGCCTGCGGTGCCTGAGGGGCCAGGGCCCGCCCTGCCCCCTCCGGGGACCTCCCCCGCCGGCGGCGCCCGACAACCACAGCCGGCGCCGCCTGCAGCAGCTGACGCACCCCCGGCTCACCCCCCCGCCAGTGCCCGCCCCCCGCCAGTGCCCGCCCCCGGCTCCCGCCCCCTCGCCAGTGCCTCGCACACCCGATCCCCCCGCCCCGCCGGACCGTACCCGTCCCCTGACCGCCACACGGGTGCGTTTCGTGCAGGTCGGTGAGGCTTGGAGAGGCGCATGCCGGGAGGGGTGCCTAGGGTCGATTGGTGTGGCACACACCTTCGACGAACTCGTGCAGAAACAGCGCGCGGCCGACGCGGCCCACGCCACGGTCGAGGAACTGCGGGACGCCTACGGCCCGCCGGCCGAGCGGCGGATGACCGGCGCCCAGTCGGGCACGTACGAGACCGCCCTGCGCGCCTGGCGGGACCTGGACCGGGACGTCCAGACCGCGCTGAGCGAGTTCGCGAGGGAGACGGGCCGGCCGCGCCCCGAGGTGGAGGCCGAGGTGGCCCGCGCGGCGGCGGAGTCCGAAGACGCATGAGCCGTGCCGGCCGCCGCGCCGAGCGGCTCGTCGACGCGGCCGACTCCCGGCTGCCCGTCCTGGAGGGCGGCCCGCTGCTGCGCAAGGCGTTCCCCGACCACTGGTCCTTCCTGCTCGGCGAACTCGCCCTGTACAGCCTGCTGGTGCTGATCCTGACCGGGGTCTGGCTCACCCTGTTCTTCCAGCCGGAGATGCGCGAGGTCGTCTACACGGGCCCCTATGCGCCACTGCAGGGAGTGCGCATGTCGGCCGCCTTCGACTCCACCCTGTACATCAGCTTCGACGTGCGCGGCGGACTGCTGATGCGGCAGGCCCACCACTGGGCCGCGCTGGTCTTCGTCGCCGCGATCGGCGCGCACCTGCTGCGGATCTTCTTCACCGGCGCCTTCCGCAGGCCGCGCGAGCTGAACTGGGCGATCGGGGTGACCCTGTTCGCGGTCTCGCTCGCCGAGGGCTTCGCCGGCTACTCGCTCCCCGACGACCTGCTCTCCGGCACCGGACTGCGCATCGCGCAGGGCATCATGCTGTCGATCCCGGTCGTCGGGACGTACGTGGCGTTCTTCGCCTTCGGCGGCCAGTACCCGGGTCACGACATCATCACCCGCCTGTACCCGCTGCACATCCTGCTGCTGCCGGGCCTGCTCCTCGCCCTGGTGGCCGCGCACCTGATGCTCGTCGTCCACCTCAAGCACACGCAGTGGCGCGGACCGGGCCACACCCAGCGCAACGCGGTCGGCAAGCCGTTCTTCCCGCAGTTCACCGGCTCGTCCGGCGGCCTGGCCGTCATCGTCGCCGGCGTGCTGGTGCTGCTGGCGGGCATCGCCCAGGTCAACCCGGTGTGGAACTACGGCCCCTACCGCCCCGACCAGGTCTCCACCGCCTCCCAGCCCGACTGGTACGTCGGCTTCCTGGAGGGCGCGCTGCGGCTGGTCCCACCGTGGGAGACGAACATCGCGGGACACACCCTCATGTGGAACGTGCTGCTTCCCGCGGTCGTCCTGCCCGGCCTGCTGTTCGCCGTGCTGTACGCCTACCCGTTCGTCGAGCAGCGGCTGACGGGGGAGTGGTGGGCCGAGCGGCACCTTTGCGACCGGCCCCGCGAGCGGCCGGTGCGCTCCGGCCTCGGCGTGGCGGGCACGGTCTTCTACGGCGTGCTGCTGCTGGCGGGCGGCAACGACGTCATCGCCCAGACCTTCCACGTCTCGGTCAACGCCATCACCTGGGTGCTGCGGGTCGCCTTCGTCGTGGCGCCGGTCCTCGCCTTCCTGGTCACCCGGTGGCTGTGCCGCGCCCTCACGGCGGCCGAGGAGGAGCGGCTGGCCGAGGGCGTGCCCACGGGCGAGATCCGGCAGAGCGTCACCGGCGGCTACGAGACCGATCACGAGCCCGGGGAGACGTTCCGGCCCGGCGCCCCGCGCAGAGCGCTCACCGGTGCGCGTACTGGAACACCATCCCGAACACCCCGCGCGCCAGAACGCCCAGGCCGATGAGGAACAGCCACAGGCCGAAGACCACGCCGGTCGCCGTCAGCGCGAAACCCAGCGCGGTGACGATCGGCCACAGGGACTCGTCGGGGAAGAAGGCCACCGGCCCGGCCGCGTCCGCCACTTCCGCCTCGGTCCGGTCCTGCGCCCGCGTGCCCCGGCGCCGGTACTGGATCAGGCAGAAGAACGCGACCAGTCCGGCCATCGCACACGCGACGACCAGCGCGACCGTGCCCGTCTCGTCCTGCGACCACACCCCGTACAGCGCCGCGGACCCGCCGAAGAACGCCGCGACCCCGCCGAACAGCATCGCCTCCGCCTTCATCGCGCCAGCTCCTCTCCGGCCGGGCTCTCGATCTCCGGGTGGTGCAGGTCGAAGGCCGGGGACTCGGAGCGGATCCGGGGCAGCGCCACGAAGTTGTGCCGGGGCGGCGGGCAGGACGTCGCCCACTCCAGGCCGCGCCCCCATCCCCACGGGTCGTCCACGGTGACCTTCTCGCCCCTGGTCGTGGTGCGCCACACGTTGTAGAGGAACGGGAGGGTGGAGACGCCCAGCAGGAACGCGCCCGCCGACGACAGGCTGTTGAGCAGTGTGAAGCCGTCCTCGGGCAGATAGTCCGCGTACCGGCGGGGCATGCCGGCCTCGCCGAGCCAGTGCTGCACCAGGAAGGTCAGCTGGAACGCCGGGAACAGCAGCCAGAAGTGCAGCTTGCCGAGCCGCTCGTCGAGCATCTTGCCGGTGAACTTCGGCCACCAGAAGTAGAAGCCGGCGAACATCGCGAACACCACCGTGCCGAACAGCACATAGTGCAGGTGCGCCACGATGAAGTAGGTGTCGGTCAGATGGAAGTCCAGCGGCGGCGAGGCGATCAGCACCCCGCTCAGCCCGCCCAGCAGGAACGACACCAGAAAGCCCATCGACCACAGCATCGGCGTCTCGAACGACACCGAGCCGTGCCACATCGTGCCGATCCACGCGAAGAACTTGATGCCCGTGGGCACCGCGATCAGGAACGACATGATGGAGAAGAACGGCAGCAGCACCGCGCCGGTGGCGAACATGTGGTGCGCCCACACCACCGCCGACAGCATGGTGATCGCGATCGTGGCCCCGATCATCGGCAGATACCCGAACAGCGGCTTGCGGGAGAACACCGGGATGATCTCCGAGACGATCCCGAAGAACGGCAGCGCCACGATGTAGACCTCCGGATGCCCGAAGAACCAGAACAGGTGCTGCCACAGCAGCGCGCCCCCCTCGGCCGCGTCGAAGACCTGCGCCCCGAACTTGCGGCCCGCCTCCAGCGCCAGCAGCGCCGCCGTGAGCACCGGGAACGCCGGCAGGATCAGGATCGAGGTGAACAGCACGTTCCAGGTGAAGATCGGCATCCGGAACATCGTCAGGCCCGGCGCCCGCAGGCACAGGATCGTGGCGATGAAGTTCACCGCGGTGAGCGTCGTCGACACACCCGAGACCACCAGCCCCATCGCCCACAGGTCGCCGCCCGCGCCGGGGGAGAAGTAGGCGCTGTTCAGCGGCGCGTAGGCGAACCAGCCGAACGCCGCGGCCCCGCCGGGCACCAGAAAGCCGGAGACCACCATCAGTCCGCCGAACACGAACATCCAGTACGACAGCGCGTTCAGCCGCGGGAAGGCCAGGTCCGGCGCGCCGATCTGCAGCGGCATGATGGCGTTGGCGAACCCGGCGAACATCGGGGTCGCGAACAGCAGCATCATGATCGTGCCGTGGACCGTGAAGAACTGGTTGTAGCCGTGCTCGCTCAGGAACTGCAGACCCGGCCGGGCGAGTTCCGCGCGCATCCCGAGGGCGAGCAGCCCCGCGAACAGGAAGAAACAGAACGCCGTGACCATGTAGAGCCGGCCGATCACCTTGTGGTCGGCGGTGGAGACCCAGCGCAGCAGGGCCCGGCCGGGACGCGGGGCGGGCGTCGTGTACCGCGCCACGACCTCGTGAGTGTCCGACATTTCCGGTAGTTCTGTCATCCCGGGTGACGCTACTCCCCGTGACCTGCGGCCTCCCGTGCGCCACGCCTTCACGGCCGGGGTCGTATCCGCCGCTCGGCCGGGTACCCGGGGGCCATGAACTCCGCCGTGCACACAGCCTCCATGGGCGCCCAGGTGTTCGGGTACGTCCTCATCCTGCTCGCCGGGGTCGCCTGCGCCGCCGGACTGATCTGGGCCTTCCGGCTCGGTTTCCGGGTGCGCAGCCGCGAACCTGCCCCGCCGCGACCCGATGAGCAGCCCCGGATGCCGGTGTCCGGGCCCGTCCACGAGATCCGCGAGATGCGCGAACCCGACGAGGTGCCCCGGGCCGCGGACGACAGCGAGCGGCTCACCCCCTACCAACTGGGCAACATCCGCAGCCGGCGAGCCGCCGACCAGCGCCGCCCGCGCTGGTCGCCCGGCTCCAGCGGATCCTTCGGCGGCGGGGGCGGCGGCCGGACCTGAGCCGGCGCGGCGTTTACGGGCGTGGCGGCACGGGGACCCGGTCGGGCACAGATCGCACACGGGCCCGCGCGGCGGGCCCGACCGACCGGTCCCGGCCGGCGCACGACGCAGAAGGAAGATGAACGACGTGACCGCGCATGCCACCGAGAAACCGTCCGTGCCCTATGCCGAGACCGGCTGGGCGAAGGCTCGCCGGCGGCGGAACCGGGGTGTGCGGACCTGTCTCCCGGCCGTCGTGGACCGTGGCTCCGTGCAGCGGCAGGGCACCGGGCCGGAGGAGAACATCGTGCGGGGCGAGGACTGAGCGAGCCGGGGCGGCCTCGGACGGGGAGCCGCCGCGCCGCACCGGCCGCGTACGCGCGAGCCGCGTCAGCCGCTGAACTCCCGGGAGCGCAGCCGCTGGTAGTGGGCGGAGCAGTCCGCGTACGTGGGCAGCAGCCCGGACCGCTCCGCCTCGGCCAGCGAGGGCGCCTCCGCGTCCTTGGGCGACAGCACCGGCCCGATGCCCTCCGGCCAGGCGATGCCCAGCGCCGGGTCGAGCGGATGCAGCCCGTGCTCGCGCTCCGGGGCGTACCCGGCCGAGCACAGGTACACCACCGTGGCGTCGTCGGTGAGCGCCATGAAGGCGTGCCCGAGGCCCTCGGCGAGGAACACCGCGCGCCGGGTGTCCTCGTCCAGCCGTACGGCCTCCCACTGGGCGTAGGTGGGGGAGCCGACACGGATGTCCACGACCACGTCGAGGACTGCTCCGCGCACACATGTCACGTACTTGGCCTGGCCGGGCGGCACGTCGGCGAAGTGGATGCCGCGCAGCACGCCCCGCCGGGACACCGAGCAGTTGGCCTGGGCCAGTTCGAGGTCGTAACCGGTGGCCTCGCGGAACTCCGCGCCCCGGTACCACTCGTGGAAGCTGCCCCGGTCGTCCGGGAACACCCGGGGCTCCAGCACCCAGGCGTCACCTATCCCCAGTTGCCGCACGCCGTCATGCCTTCCGTGTCGTCGTGGTCGTCCGCGTTCCCCGTGTGCCACCGAGCAGGCGCCGTGCCCTGCGCAGCAGCCGGCGCAGCATACCGGGCGGGGACGGCCGGACCACCTCGACGGCACCGTGCGTGCGGCCCACCCGCAGCAGCAGGGGCAGCTTCAGGGTCCGCCCGCCGGAAAGACGGAGTTCCGTGCGCCACAGGGCGTTGCGCAGTTCGCGCAGCGGCAGATCGGCCGCCAGCAGCGCGTGGACGCCGTCGGCGGGCGTGAGCACCGCCGGCCGGTCCACCGTCCGGCCGGAGGCGGCGGCCAGGCGGAGCGTGGCCTGCGTGCGGTCGGGGACGTACAGCGGCAGTGCGACGGTCAGCGTCTCGGCGCCCGAGACCGCCGCGTCCGCCGGGGTGAGCCGGTGCAGTCCGAGGGACTTGGCGGCGCGGTCCACGTCCACGGACAGGTTGCGGTGCTGCTGGGTCCAGTACGGCAGGACGACCCGGTCCGCGAGGATCCCGGCCGGCGGCAGCGCGGGCCCCTCCGCCGGGGCGGGGCCCAGTCGGCACTCCTTGGTCCAGCCGCCCAGGCCGACCCGCACGTACAGGTCCCACCGCCCGGCGTGCAACGGGTCGCCGCCGGCCGCCGTTGCGGGGTCGACCGTGGCCGTGGCGTGCAGCACCAGCCGGGTGCCGCCGGCCTCGGCCGGAACCCGTTCGCGGGTGACCTCCACCGGCTGGACGAAGGAGGCAGCGCTCTCCCGGTCGCGCACGATCAGGTCGACGGTGGCGGCCTCGAAATCGTCCCCGGCGATCGCGGCCGGCCAGGACGCGGCCTCGGCGAGATCGCGGGGCGCGCCGTCCGCGGCCGGCCGGGGCATGTCCGCGGGGACGGTCAGCGGGCCGTGTGGCGTGCCGTACTCGGCGGTGAGGCCGATGCGCAGGGTGCCGTCCCGCCAGCTGACACCGGCCGGGACGGCGCGGGGCCGTACCCCGCTCTCCCACTCGGCGTGGGCGACCAGGTCGTCGTAGCGCTCCTCGCGGATCAGCGCGGCGACGATCCGCTCGGCGGGGCGCAGCCCGCCGGCGACTCCGGGGCCGAAGCGCTCGACGACGACCGCGTGCATCTCCTTGAGCAGTTGGTGCCGGTAGTCGTCGGGCATCGCCAGCAGCCGGTGCCCGCTCATCCGTTCGACCATCTCCACCCGCAGCCAGCGGCGCAGCAGCCTGTCGCGCAGCGGGCCCGGCTCGGTGTACCGCTCGACCACGTCGAGGGCCTCGCGGAGGTTCGCGAAGTAGCCGGCCGGGTCGACGTGTGGGAAGCCCGCGTCGCAGGTGTCGTCGCGTTCGAGGTGGTAGGAGCAGACGTAGTCGCTGAGCACCGAGACGTTGTCGGCGCGCAGATAGGCCTCGGTGACGAAGACGTGGTCCTCCAGGTGCCGCCGGCCCTCCGGGAAGCGCAGTCCGGTGCGGTCCAGGAAGGAGCGCCGGAGCATCTTGTGCGGGGTGAGGCTGTCGATCAGGGGCGCGTTCTCGACCGAGGCGTGCGGGTGGTTGCGACGGAACAGCTCCACCGGCACCGGCCGGCCCTTGCCGGCCGTCCTGCCGACGACCACATCGGCCTTGTTCGCGACCCCGTAGTCGTACATCCGCTCCAGGGCCTCGTCGCCCAGCCGGTCGTCGTGGTCGATGAACAGCACGAACTCGCCGCGGGAGGCCTCGATGCCGACGTTGCGGGGCTTGCCGGACCCGCCGGAGTTCTCCTGGTGGATGACGCGCAGGTGCGGGTGTTCGGCGGCGAGCGCGTCCAGGCGGGCCGGGGTGGCGTCGGTGGAGCCGTCGTCCACGAAGATCACTTCGTGGTCGTCGGGGGGCAGCGACTGGCGCAGCAGCGAGGCGATGCAGTCCTCGATGTGCGGCCCCGGGTCGTACACGGGGACGATGACGCTGACCTTGACCGGCATCCGGTTCCAATCCCCCTTTGTTCGCCCGCCGTTGCCTTGTGGCACGGGTGGGCGTGGCCGAATGCTAACCCGGCCCTTCGCGGGGGAGTGGGGGTACCCCCGCTCCCGCCGCAAGGGGCCGGGTCGGGCGGTCAGGCGTGGGTCTTGGCGAGCAGTTCCAGGATCTCGGCGGTCGTGCCGCTCTCGCCGAGCCGCGGGAAGATCCGCTCGACGCTGTTCGCGTGCGCCTCGGCGACGGAGTCGGCCATCGCGTCGGTGGCGAGGGTGACGTGGTAGCCGTGGGCGTAGGCGTCGCGGGCGGTGGACTCCACGCCGATGCTGGTGGCGATGCCGGTCAGCACGATCTGGGTGATGCCGCGGCGGCGCAGCTGGACATCCAGGTCGGTGCCGTGGAAGGCGCTCCAGTTGTGCTTGGTGACGCGGATGTCGCCGGGGTGGCCGGACAGCTCGTCGACGAGGACGTCCCAGCCCTCGGGGAAGGCGAGGCCGCGTGCCTGCTGCTCGGTGCGGCCGGGCACGGCGTCGGCCCAGTCGGGCGAGAAGGAGACCCGGACCAGGACCACGGGCAGCCCCTGCGCGCGGAAGGCGCCGGCGAGTTCGGCCGTGCGGGAGACGACGTCGGAGGCCGCGTGCGGCTGGACCGGCATGCCCACGATGCCGTTCTGCAGGTCGATCGCGACGAGGGCGGTACGGGGGTCGAGCGTGGTGAGCGACATGAGTCGGTCAGGCCTTTCCGATGGTTCGGGGGGTGGAGGTGCCCGGCCGGCCGAGGGAGCGGTCCGGCAGGGTCGTCGCCAGCAGCAGTGCGGAGCCGGCGAGCATGAACAGGGCCAGGCCGTGCAGCCCGGCCGTGTCGGCGCGGTGCGGGTAGAACGCCGCGGTGGCGGCGGACGCACCCAGCGCGCCGAGGTACATGAAGGTCCGCAGCAGCCCGGCCGCGGAGGCGATCCGCTCCGGATCGGCCTGCCGGTACAGGGCGTTCTGCGTGGCCAGGCCGATGAGGCCCTGTGGGACGCCGAGCAGTGCGCCGACCGTGAGCAGCAGCCACAGCGCGCTGTCGGCGCGCACGAGGAGCAGCAGGGCGCAGCCCGCGACCTGGAGTGCGGAGCCGAGGAGCAGCTTGGCGCGCACCGCCTCCCGGCGTCCGGTGAGCGTGGACACGATCAGCGCGGACACCGACAGCGGCAGCAGGAGGAGTCCGGCGGTGGAGGCGCCGAGCCCGCGCCCCTGCTCGAGCCACTGCGTGTAGCCGTACATGAAGGCGTAGGAGGTGGTGTAGGCGAGCAGTTGGCGCAGATAGGTGGCGAGCAGCGGGCCGTTGCCGCCGAGGACGCGCAGGTCGATGAACGGGTCCGGCACCCGCAGCTCGCGCACCGCGAAACCGGCGGCGGCGACGGCCGACAGCACCGGCAGGTACCAGCGGCCTGCGCGCGGCTCCATCAGGAACAGCATCAGCGCGACCAGCAGCAGTGCGAACAGCGCCATGCCGGGCAGGTCGACGGCGCGCCGCCGGGTCTCGGACCGGGGAAGTCGCAGCGTGCCGAGCACCAGGCAGACCGCCGAGAGCGGCACATTGACGGTGAACACGGCGCGCCAGCCGCCGAGGCCGATCAGCAGGCCGCCGAGCGCGGGCCCGACGACGGCCACGGTCTGGTTGGCGACGGCCAGCGCGGCCAGCACCCCCGCGGGGCTGTCCTGCCCGGTGCGTTCGGCCTCGCCGCGGGTCAGCCGCATGGCCGCCGGGTACGCCGCCGAGGTCCCGAAGCCGAGCAGGACCCGCGCCGCGATCAGCGCGCCCAGCGAGGGCGCGAGCGCGCCGAGCAGACCGGCGACGCCGACCAGGGCCGTACCGGCGAGGTAGAGCCGGCGCGGGCCGTACATGTCGACCAGGCGGCCGATGACGGGCTGTCCGACGGCCGTGGCCAGATAGAGCGCCGAGACCAGCCAGACGGTCTCCGCGGGCGGGGCCCCGAAGGCGACGCCGATCGGCACCAGGGCCACGGCGATCATCGAGGAGTTGACCGGGTTGAGGACCGAGCCGAACAGCATCGGCGGGATCAGCCGGCGGTCGAATCCGGCGGGAGCGGGCCGGGTGGCCCTCTCGGTGCGTCCGGTGAGCCTCGGTGTCACGGCCGCGACAGCCGTTCCATCAGCTCCAGTGCCGCAAGGACGGTCTGCCGTTCCTCCTCCGAGTAGCGGTCCTGGAAGGCGCGGGCCAGCCACTCCTCACGGACCTGGCGGTTGCCCTCGATTCGGGCCCGCCCGGCGTCGGTCAGGGTGACCAGCTGGCGCCGGCCGTCCTCGGGGTCGGGGGCGCGCCGGATCAGACCGTGCTGGTCCAGTGCGGCCAGCGTGGTCGCCATCGACTGCGGGCGCACCCCCTCGGCGGCGGCGAGCGCGCTGGCCGTGGCGGCGCCGTGCTTGCCGACGAGCGTGAGCGCCGACTCCTGTGAGGGGCTGAGGTCGGTGTCCTGCGCGACCTCGCGGATACGGCGTCGCAGCCGGCTGAAGACCACGCGCAGGTCGCGCGCGGCGCGGGCGGCGGAGTCGGAGATGTCAGCCATGCGACCCACTCTAGGACCCGCAGCCGAAACTGTCCAGCTTGGACTGTTCAGTTTTACCTGACTGATTGCCGGGTACTCGCCCGTCCTCGGACAGGGCAGCACGTCGGTGAACGCAAGGAGCGCAGATGTCCCCTCCGGACACGTCCGGCCTGGCGGCGGCTCTTCGCGCCGAGGTGGACGGCGAGGTCCGCTTCGACGCCGGCAGCCGCGGTGCCTACGCCACGGACGGTTCCAACTACCGGCAGGTCCCCCTGGGGCTCGTCGTCCCCCGCACCGTCGAGGCGGGCGCCCGGGCGCTGTCGGTGTGCGCGCGCTTCGACGCCCCCGTCCTCTCCCGGGGCGGCGGCACCAGCCTGGCCGGACAGTCGACCAACACCGCCGTGGTGATCGACTGGAGCAAGTACTGCACCCGGCTCATCTCCGTCGACCCCGAGCGGCGCACCTGTGTCGTGGAGCCCGGGATCGTCCTGGACGAACTGAACCGCCAACTCGCCTCGCACAAGCTCCAGTTCGGGCCCAAACCCGCCACCCACAGCCACTGCGCGCTCGGCGGGATGATCGGCAACAACTCCTGCGGCGCCTCCGCGCAGGCCTACGGCAAGACCGTCGACAACGTCCGGCGCCTGGAGATCCTCACCTACGACGGACAACGCGCCTGGACCGGCCCCACCCCGCCCGGCGAGCGCGCCCGCATCGTCGCCGCCGGCGGCCGGCTCGCCGAGCTCTACGGCGGCCTCGACCGCATCGCCGGCGAGTACCTCGCCGACATCCGCCGCGGCTACCCCAGGATCCCGCGCCGCGTCTCCGGCTACAACCTCGACTCCCTGCTGCCCGAGAACGGCTTCGACGTGGCCAAGGCGCTCGTCGGCAGCGAGAGCACCCTGGTCACCGTGCTGCGCGCCGAGCTCGACCTCGTCCCGGTGCCGCCGTACCAGTCGCTGCTGGTGCTCGGCTACGACGACATCTGCGCCGCCGCCGACGACGTACCCCGCCTGCTGGAGCACTGCACCCCCAGCCAACTGGAGGCGCTGGACGACCGCATGGCGCAGCTGATGCGCGAGGAGGGCGCCTACCTCGACTCGCTCGCCATGCTGCCCGAGGGCGGCAGCTGGCTGATGGTGCAGTACAGCGGCGACAGCCAGGAGGACGTGGACGAGCAGGCGCACGCCCTGCTGCGGGCCATCGGCCGGGACGGGAAGGAGAGCACCGTCGCCTTCTCCGACGACCCCGAACGCGAGCAGAAGATGCTCAGGGCCCGCGAGGCCGGACTCGGCGTCACCGCGCGCCCGCCCGACGGCCGGGAGACCTGGGAGGGCTGGGAGGACTCCGCCGTACCGCCCGAACGGCTCGGCGACTATCTGCGCGACCTGAAGGGCCTGTTCGACGCGTTCGACTACGACCACCCGACCCTGTACGGCCACTTCGGACAGGGCTGTGTGCACACCCGCATCCCCTTCGACCTCAGGACCGCCCACGGCGTGGCCCACTTCCGCCGCTTCGTGGAGCGCGCCGCCGACCTCGTCGCCTCCTACGGCGGCTCCCTGTCCGGCGAGCACGGCGACGGCCAGTCCCGCGGCGAACTCCTCACCCGCATGTTCGGCGAACGGCTGGTGACCGCCTTCGGCGAGCTGAAGGCCCTCTTCGACCCCCGCGACCGGATGAACCCCGGCAAGATCGTCCGCCCCAACCCCGTCGACGGCCAGCTGCGCCTCGGCCCCGGCTGGCGGCCGGTCACCTCCCCGACCCACTTCGGTTTCCCCGAGGACGAGCACGACTTCAACCGCGCGGTGCTGCGCTGCGTCGGCATCGGCAACTGCCGCAGCCACTCCGGCGGCGTGATGTGCCCCTCCTACCGGGCCACCATGGAGGAGGAGCACTCCACCCGCGGCCGGGCCCGGCTGCTGTTCGAGATGCTCGGCGGGCACGCCGACTCCGCCATCGAGGACGGCTGGCGTTCCACCGCCGTACGCGACGCGCTCGACCTGTGCCTGGCCTGCAAGGGCTGCAAGTCCGACTGCCCGACCGGCGTCGACATGGCCACCCTCAAGGCCGAGTTCCTCGCCCACCACTACGAGGGCCGCACGCGTCCCGCGGCGCACTACTCCATGGGCTACCTGCCGGTCTGGGCCCGGCTCTCCCGGATCGCCCCCTGCCTGGTCAACTCCGCGCTGCACGCGCCCGGCCTCGCCCGCGCGGGCAAGCGGCTGGCCGGCGTGGACGGCGCCCGCCCGGCACCGGTCTTCGCCGAGGAGTCCTTCGTCCAGTGGTGGCGGGCCCAGGGCCGCGAGCAGCCCGACCCGGCCGACCCGCGCACCGTGGTCCTGTGGCCCGACACCTTCAGCACCTACTTCCACCCCGCGATCGCGAAGTCGGCCGTACGGGTCCTCGAGGACGCCGGCTTCCGGGTCGCCGTCCCCACCGAGCCGGTGTGCTGCGGCCTGACCTGGATCTCCACCGGCCAACTCGCCGTCGCCAAGAAGGTGTTGAGCCGCACCTTCACGGTGCTGCGCCCCTACCTGGAGGCGGGCACCCCGGTCATCGGCCTCGAACCCTCCTGCACGGCCGTCCTCCGCGCCGACGCCCCCGAGCTGATGCCCGCCGACCAGGACGTGCGGCGACTGGCCGGACAGACCCGCACCTTCGCCGAACAGCTCGTCCACCACGCCCCCGACGACTGGCGGCCCCCGCGGCTCGCCCGGCAGGCCATCGTGCAGACCCACTGCCACCAGCACGCCATCATGAAGTTCGACGCCGACCGGGAACTGATGCGCCGCGCCCACCTGGACGCCGACGTCCTCGACGAGGGCTGCTGCGGACTCGCCGGCAACTTCGGCTTCGAACGCGGCCACCACGAGGTCTCCATGGCCGTCGCCGAACTGGGCGTCCTGCCGTCCGTGCGCGCCGCCGCACCGGACAGCCTGGTCCTCGCCGACGGCTTCAGCTGCCGCACCCAGATCGAGGAGGGCGGCACCGGCCGCCGCGCCCTGCACCTCGCCGAGGCCCTGGCGCTCGCCCTCGACGGCAACCTGCCCGGCGACCACCCGGAACGCCTGGCCGACCGCCCGCCCGAGCCCTCGCGCACGGCCCGCTGGGCGACGACGGCGACCGTCGCCGGACTCGCCGCCGGCGGCGCCGTACTCGGGGCGCGGCGGTGGGTGTGAGGAGGCGAGCCGTGAGCGACCGGCCGACCGTCGACGACGTCGACGCCGCCGTCTACACGGTGCCCACCGACGCCCCCGAGGCGGACGGCACCCTCGCCTGGGACAGGACCACCCTCGTCCTCGTCACCCTCCGCTCCGGCACCACCACCGGCCTCGGCTACACCTACGCCCCGGCCGCCACCGCGCACGTCGTCCGCGAACTCCTCGCCGGCACCGTCACCGGCCTGCCGGCCCTCGACGTGCCGCGCGCCAACGAGCGCATGTGCCGCGCGGTGCGCAACGCCGGACAGCCCGGCGTGGCCGCCCAGGCGATCGCCGCCGCCGACATCGCCCTGTGGGACCTCAAGGCCCGCCTGCTGGACCTGCCCCTCGTCGCCCTGCTCGGCGCGGCCCGCGACGACGTGCCCGTCTACGGCAGCGGCGGCTTCACCACCTACGACGCCGAGCGCCAGGACCGCCAACTGCGCGGCTGGGCCGAGGACGAGGGCATCCCCCGCGTCAAGATCAAGATCGGCGAGTCGTGGGGCAGCCGCGAGACCCGCGACCTCGAACGGGTCGCCCGCGCACGGGCGAGCGTCGGCGACACGGTCGACCTGTACGCCGACGCCAACGGCGGTTACACCGGCGCACAGGCCGCGCGCATCGGCGCCGTGCTCGCGGACCGGGGCGTCACCTGGTTCGAGGAACCGGTCCCCTCCGACCACCTGACCCTGCTCGCCGACCTGCGCCGCCGCCTCCCGATGGACGTCACCGCCGGCGAGTACGGCTACACCCTGCCGTACTTCGAGCACATGCTGGCCGCCGGGGCGGTCGACTGCCTCCAGGCGGACGTCACCCGGTGCGGCGGCATCACCGTCTGGCTGCGCGTCGCCGCGCTCGCCCACGCACGCGGGATCCATGTCTCCGGCCACTGCGCACCGCACGCGCACGCGCACGCCGCCGCGGCCGTACCCAATCTGCGCCACCTGGAGTGGTTCCACGACCACGTCCGCATCGAGCGGCTCCTCTTCGACGGCGTCCTCGACCCCGGCGGCGGCACCATCACACCGGGCGCCGACGGGGCGCCGGGACTCGGGCTGACCCTCGTGGAGGAACGGGCCGCGCCGTACCGCGTGGAATGAGGTCACCGCGTGAAATCACCGTGCGAGAAAGGGAGATGACCATGCCTTCGACCGTCGTCATCACCGGCGCCAGCGCCGGGATCGGGCGCGCCACCGCCCGGCTGTACGGCCGGCGCGGCGCGAACGTCGTCCTGGTCGCGCGGGGCGAGGGCGGCCTGCGGGCGGCGGCGGACGAGGTCGCGGCCCTCGGCGGACGCCCCCTCGTCCAGCCGGCCGACATCACCGACCAGGCCCGGGTCGAGGCCGTCGCCGAGGCCGCGGAGAAGGAGTTCGGCCCACTCGACGTGTGGATCAACTGCGCCTTCGCCACCGTGTTCGCGCCGTTCGACGAGATCACCCCCGAGGAGTTCCGGCGGATCACCGACGTCACCTACCTCGGCTTCGTCAACGGCACCCGCGCGGCGCTGAGGCGCATGCTGCCCCGCGACCGGGGCACCATCGTCCAGGTCGGCTCGGCACTGGGGGAGCGGTCGATCCCGCTGCAGTCCGCGTACTGCGGCGCCAAGCACGCCATCAACGGCTTCACCTCCGCCCTGCGCACCGAACTGCTGCACCGCGGCAGCGACGTCCACGTCACCGTCGTCCAGCTGCCCGCGGTCAACACCCCCCAGTTCGAATGGGTCCGCTCCCGGCTCTCCCGGCACCCCATGCCGGTGCCGCCGATCTACCAGCCCGAGGTCGCCGCCCGGGGCGTGCTCCACGCGGCCGACCACCCGCGCCGCAAGCAGTACTACGTCGGCGCCGGCACCGTGGCCACCCTCTGGGCCAACCGGCTCGCCCCGGCCCTGCTCGACCGCTACCTCGCCCGCACCGGCTACGACTCCCAGCAGACCGACCGCATCCCGCCCGCCGGCCTGGACAACCTCTTCGCACCGGTGGACCAGGACCCCGCCGAGGACCAGGGCGCCCACGGCTCCTTCGACGACAGCGCCCACCCCCGCTCCTGGCAGCAGACCCTCGCCCGGCACCCCGCCGCCACGGCCCTCGGCACCGCCGCCGCGGCACTCGGCGCCGTACGCGGCCTGCGCCGTCTGACCTCCCGCGCCGCCTAGGCTGACCGCGTGCGCCTCCTGCTCATGTCCGACACCCATCTGCCCAAGCGCGCCAAAGTGCTCCCCGGGCCGCTGCTGGCCGAACTCCCCCGCGCGGACGTCGTGTTCCACGCCGGGGACTGGGTCGACACCGCCACCCTGGACCTGCTGGAGAGCCGCAGCCGACGGCTGATCGGGGTCCACGGCAACAACGACGGACCTCGGCTGCGGGCCCGGCTTCCCGAGGTGGCGTACGCCGAACTGGACGGCCTGCGCTTCGGCGTCGTCCACGACACCGGCCCCGCCCAGGGCCGCGAGGCCCGCTGCGCCGCCCGCTTCCCCGACCTCGACGTCCTGGTCTTCGGCCACAGCCACATCCCCTGGGACACCACCGCCCCGACCGGCCTGCGCCTGCTCAACCCCGGATCACCGACCGACCGCCGCCGCCAGCCCCACCGCACGTACATGACCGCCACCCTCACCGACGGCACGCTCACCGATGTGACCCTCCACCGGCTGCCGCAGCGGTAGGGGGTCGCCCGTCACCGGCGCCGCGTAGTGTGCCCCCTGCGCCCGCGTCGTAGCAGCCTTGCCACAGCCCAGGCCAGTACGGCGACCGCCACCGCCACGGCCGCCGCTCGCTCGGCCAACGGCAGCCCGGCCGTGCGCAGGAGGTCCAGCGGCTCCGGCTCGTCCCACGGCTGCGGTTGCTCCTCGGTGGCAGGTGTGGGCGCCGGCTCGGACAGGCGGTCCGCCAGGCAGGACGCGAACTGGCTCACCAGGCGGTCGCCGACCTCCGCCAGCACGCCCCGGCCGAACTGCGCGGGGCGGCCGGTCACGGTGAGGTCGGTCCGGACCGACACCGCCGTGCCGCCGTCGCGTTCGGTCAGGGTGCCGGAGACCGTCGCCCTGGCCGTGCCCTGTCCCCGGGTCTCCCGGCCGCTCGCCACGAGCACCATCCGGTGCGCCGACTCGTCCTGCTCCTCGAAGACCGCCGTGCCCCGGTAGGCCACGGTGACCGGGCCGACCTTGACCTTCACCGAACCGGTCACCGTCTTGCCGTCGTAGTCCTCCACCACCGCGCCCGGCAGACAGGGCGCGACCCGTTCGATGTCGAGAAGTGCGTGCCAGGCGTCGCCGACCGGGACGGGGACGGTGAACTCGTGGTGCAGTTCCATGACAGGCTCCTTCCGGGCACGTCAGGCGGCGGGCGGGTGGATGGCTCCGGCGGTGCTGGTCAGCGGCGCGCCGCTGCCGCCCCAGCGCAGCGCGACGATCTCGGCGGCGACGGACACGGCGACCTCCTCGGGCGTACGGGCCCCCAGGTCGAGCCCGAGCGGTGAACGCAGCCTGGCCAGTTCGGCCTGGGTGAGGCCGGCCTCCGTGAGCCGTTCGAGGCGCTCCTCGTGGGTCTTCCGGCTGCCCATCGCGCCGATGTAGGCGGCCGGGCGGCGCAGGGCCTCCCGCAGCAGCGGGACGTCGAACTTCGGGTCGTGGGTGAGGACGCAGATCACGGTGCGGTCGTCGGTGTCCGTGCCGGCGAGATAGCGGTGCGGCCAGTCGACCACGACCTCGACGGCCGCCGGGAACCGTTTGGGGGTTGCGAAGACCGGGCGGGCGTCGCACACGGTGACCCGGTACCCGAGGAAGTCGCCGATGCGGGCCACGGCGGCCGCGTAGTCGATCGCGCCGAAGACCAGCATGCGCGGTGGCGGAGCGAACGACTGGAGGAACACCGTGACGGCGTCCTCGCGGCGCTCGCCGCGCGGCCCGTAGTGCCGCAGCACCGAGGCGCCGAGCGCGAGTTCGCCCCGCGCGTCGGCGGTGACGGCGACGTCGAGACCGTTCGCGCCGAGCGTGCCCGCCGCCCGGTCCGGCCAGACCGCGAGCGTGGCGCCGCGCGGGGCCGGTCCGTCCACCACCGTGGCCACGGTCACCGGCTCGCCACCGGCGACCGACGCGGCGACCGCGCCGAACGCCGGGTCCGACTCCGGCGTCACCGGCCGTACCAGCAGGGTGATCTCGCCGCCGCAGGTCAGCCCGACCGCGAACGCGTCCTCGTCGCTGTAGCCGAAGGTCGCAAGGCGCGCCTCGCCGCTCGCCACGACCTCCTGGGCGAGCTCGAAGACCGCACCCTCCACACAGCCCCCGGACACGCTCCCCACGACCTCGTCGTCCGGGCCCACCGCCATGGCGGCACCGGGGCCGCGCGGCGCGCTGCGGCTGACCGCGACGACCGTGGCCAGCCCGAAGGGGATCCCGGCGGCGTGCCAGTGCGCCAGCTCCGGCAGGATCTCACGCACCATCCGCTCCTCTCACCGGGGCCGCGGCGCTCTGCGCACCGCGCACCACCGCCGCCAGCCGTTCCAGCGCCGCCAGGCTGTGCCCCGCGACGAAGGCGTCCACGCTGGGCAGCGCCGCCGCCATCCCGGCCGCCAGCGGCGCGTAACCGGGGCGGGCCTTGCGGGGGTTCGCCCAGACCACCTGGTGGGCCAGGGCGTGCAGCCGTCGCATCTGCTGCCCGAGCAGCTCCGGATCGCCGCGCTCCCAGCCGTCCGAGAGCAGCACGACGATCGCGCCGCGCGCCATCCCCCGCTGCCCCCAGCGGTTCAGGAACTCGCGCACCAGCTCGCCCAGCCGGGTGCCGCCGCGCCAGTCGGGCACGGCCGCCGCGACGGCCGCCATCGCCAGGTCGGGGTCCCGGTGCGAGAGTTCGCGGGTCACCCGGGTCAGCCGGGTGCCGATGGTGAACACCTCCGTGCGGCCCGCGCGCACCGCCGCGTGCGCGAACCGCAGCAGCGCGTCGGCGTACGGCGCCATCGAGCCGCTCACGTCGACGAGCAGCACCACCCGGCGAGGCCGCTCCACGCGCGCCTGCCGGCGCAGCCGGGCCGGTTCCCCGCCGCGCCGCAGCAACTCCCGTACGGTGCGCCGCGGATCGAC
>NZ_JBEPBF010000163.1:0-19808 GCF_040298985.1 Streptomyces sp. NPDC001093
GCGGGCTTTCTCGTTGCCGACTGCGGGTCCGCCGTGGTCGCTCGCGCTGTACCCCGCGCCCATTGTTGGCGCGCAGCCTGCGCCGCCGCCGCCCAGCGACCCGACCCCCGCCGGCACCAGCGCCGGTTCGCCCACCCACCCACGTCCACCGAGGTACCCATGCCCACACCCACCCGCAGAACCGTCCTGACCGCCACCGCAGCCACCGCAGCCCTCCTCGGCCTCCCCACCCAGGCACAAGCGGCCCAAACCGCCCAAGCCTCGCAGAGATACCGCTGGCGCAACGCGGTGACCGGCGGCACGGCCGTCACCGGCTCGGTCACCCTCGGCCGCTACGGCGTGGCGGTGCTGCGGCCATGAGCGGCGGACCCGTCCACGGAACCTGGGAGCCGGCCCCGGCGGCCCGCTGGGAGGACGCCTTCCTGGCCGGGAACGGCCACCACGGCGTCCTTGTGTTCGGTGATCCGAACGACGACCGGGTCATCGTCACGCATCACACCCTGGTCCGGCCCAACGGCGGCGAGCGCGCCCGGCCGCCCCGCCTGGCCGCCGAACTCCCCGCACTCCAGGACCGGTTGCTCGCCGGCGACCTCACCGCCGCCGAGGGCTTCACCGACGGCCGCCCGCTGCAGTGGGTGCAGCCCTTCCACCCCGCCTTCCAGGTGCGGCTGCGCAGGCCGGGCGGCGGCAGCGGGCAGGGCTACCGCCGGGCCGTCGACTTCACCACCGGAGAGGTCACGGCCTCCTGCGCCGACTTCGCGGGCCGCGTCTTCGTCTCCCGCGCGGACGACGTGATCGTGCACGAGGTCACGGCGGCCGAGCTCGACATCACCCTGGACCACCGGCTGCCGGGCGCACCGGCCGGGCTGCGGGTCGGTCACGGCACACTGCTCACCCCCGAGGGCGCCCTGCTGAGTCTGCGCGCCCGCTACCCCGACAGCGACCGCGCCTACACCGGCGTCACCCTCGTCGCCGTGCGCGGGGGCGGCACCGAACTCGTCCCGCCGGGCGTCCGCGTCACCGGCGCCCACCACGTCCTGCTGCTCACCCGCGTGCGCCGGCACACCGGCGAGGCGGACACGGTCGCCGAGGCCCGGCTGCTCCAGGCCCTCGCCGAGGGCGCCGAGCGGCCGTACGACGTCCTCCTCGCCCGCCACCTGGACCGGCACCGCACGGCCTACCGGCGGGTGACACTGGACCTCGGCGCCGACCCGGCCGAGCGTGCCCTGCCCGGCTCCGAACTGCTGCGGCGCCCGCACGGCCCGGCGCTGCTGGAACGGCTCTTCGCCGCCGGCCGCTACCACCTGCTCTCCAGCAGCGGCCTGCTGCCGCCCCGCCTCACCGGCCTGTGGACCGGCGACTGGGACACCGCCTGGTCAGGCGCCTTCACCACCAACGCCAACCTCAACCTCCAGACCGCCTCCGCGCCCGCCGCGGCCCTGCCCGAGGTCACCGAGGCGCTGGCCGCCCTCGTCGCCCGGCAGCTGCCGGACTGGCGGGTCAACGCCCGTGCGATCTTCGGCACCCGGGGCGTGGTCGCTCCCACCCACACCGACGGCGAGTCCGGATACACCTACCATTTCGACCGCGAGTACCCCCACCAGCTGTGGACGGCCGGCGCGGACTGGCTGCTCAAGCCGCTCGTCGACCACGACGAGATCCACGGCAGCCGGGACCCGGGCACCGCCGCCGCGCTCGCCGAGGCGGCCCTGTTCTACGAGGACTTCCTCACCCGCGCCGACGCCCAGGGCCGGCTGGTCGTCGTCCCCTCCTACTCGCCGGAGAACCGTCCCGCGAACGGCAGCTGGGGCGCGCTCAACGCCGCCATGGACCTCTCCGCCGCCCGGCACACCCTGCTCACCGCCGCCCGCTACCACCCCCGACAGGCGGAGAAATGGCGGGCGTTGGCGGACCGGCTGCCGCCCCACCGGACCAACGCCGACGGAGCCCTCGCCGAATGGGCCTGGCCCGGACTGGAGGACACCTACGACCACCGCCACCTCAGCCACCTCTACGGCGTCTGGCCCCTGGACGAGATCAACCCCCACGACACCCCCGGCCCGGCCGCCGCCGCCCACCGCGCCCTGGAACTGCGCGGCGCCGAGAACGACTCGGCCCACGGCCATCTGCACCACGCCCTCGTCGCCGCCCGGCTCGGCGACGGCCCCCGCGCAGCCCAGGCCCTGCGCCAGGTCCTGGACGGCGACTTCTTCCACACCTCGCTGATGAGCGCCCACTACCCGCACCGGGACGTCTACAACGCGGACGCCGCACACACCCTGCCCGGCGTCCTGATCGAGATGCTCGTGCAGTCCACCCCGGACCGGCTCGTCCTGCTGCCCGCCGTCCCGGACAGCTGCCCCCACGGCGAACTCCGGGGCGTGCGGACCCGGTTCGGCGCGCGGGTCGACCTGGCCTGGAGCCCGCACGGCGCCCGAGCCGTCCTCAGGCCCGGCCGCACCCACCGCATCGAGCTGCGGACTTCCTCCGGCGCGCAGCCGCTCGACCTCGTCGCCGGAGAAGACCGCGTCCTCACCCTGGGGGGCGCGGTGACCGAAGAGAACCCGCGATTCCCCCCACCCATGGAAGGGACACCATGGCAACACGCACGCTCGGCAGGGTCGCCAAGGCCCTGATCGCCCCCGCCCTCGCCCTCGGCGCCACCGCAGGCCTCGCCTCGGCCCCCGCCTCCGCCGCCGTCTGGAGCTCCTGCGACCGGTGGGGCAGCACCACGCTGAACGGCTACACCCTCTACAACGACATCTGGGGCTCCGGCGCCGGCAGCCAGTGCATCTGGGCCAACTCCGGTACCAACTGGGGTGTCTGGGCCAACCACCCCGACACCGGCGGCATCAAGTCCTACCCCAACGCCAAGAAGGTGATCAACAAGTCGGTCACCTCGCTCTCGTCGCTCACCAGCAGCTACAACGTCACCGTCCCGTCGTCCGGCGCGTACGAGACGGCGTACGACATCTGGGACACGGGCCACAAGTACGAGATCATGCTCTGGGTCAACAGGACCGGCGCCGTCGGCCCGCTCGGCACCTCCCAGGGCACGGTGAGCCTCGGCGGCTCCAACTGGACCGTCTACAAGGGCAACAACGGCTCCAACGACGTCTTCTCCTTCGTCCGCAGCTCCAATTCCAGCTCCGGCACGGTGAACATCCTGCCGATCCTGAAGTGGATCAAGGACACCAAGGGCTGGTTCGGCGACGTGACCATCGGTGACCTCCAGTTCGGCTTCGAGATCACCTCCTCCGCCGGCGGGCTGGACTTCTCCGTCAACAGCGAGAGCGTCAGCAGCAGTTAGGGCGCGGGAGTGGGGCCGGTCCCGTGCGGGGCCGGCCCACTTCTCTCACTCCGCTCCTCACTCCGCGACCGGCAGCTCTGCCCCGTCCCGCAGGAACAGCGGGATGCGGTCCAGCGGAGCATCCACCGTCACCGCCGCACCGCCCTCGTACGTCTCACCCGTCCACGCGTCCGTCCAGCGCGCGCCCGCCGGAAGGCGGACCGTCCGGACGGTCGCGCCGGCGGTGAGCACCGGGGCGACCAGCAGATCCCGGCCGAAGAGGTACGCGTCCTCCACCGACCAGGCCGCCTGGTCGTCGGGGAACTCCAGGAACAGCGGGCGCAGCACCGGCAGCCCCTCCTCGTGCGCCTCCCGCATGACGGCCAGGACGTACGGCCTCAGGCGCTCGCGCAGGCGCAGGTACTTCTCCAGGATCGCGCCGGCCTCCTCGCCGTACGACCACACCTCGTTGGGGCCGCCCGTCATCTCCGGGCCCAGCGACATGCCCGGGTCGCGGAAGCCGTGCAGCCGCATCAGCGGGGACAGCGCGCCGAACTGGAACCAGCGGATCATCACCTCGCGGTACGCCGGGTCGTCCGGGTCGCCGCCGTGGAAGCCGCCGATGTCGGTGTTCCACCAGGGGATGCCGGACAGTGCGGTGTTGAGGCCGGCCGCGATCTGGCGGCGCAGCGTCGCGAAGTCGGTGCCGATGTCACCGGACCACAGGGCCGCGCCGTAGCGCTGGCTGCCCGCCCACGCCGAGCGGTTGAGGGTGATCACGTCGTCCTCGCCGAAGCCGGACGCCAGCAGGCCCTCGTGGAAGGTACGGGCGTTCTCGCGCGGATAGAGGTTGCCGACCTCCGGACCCGGGCCCGCCCAGTAACGCAGGTTCTCCGGGAAGCCCGGCTTCAGCTCCGGCTCGCAGGCGTCCAGCCAGAAGGCCGAAATGCCGTACGGCGCAAGGTAGTTGTCGCGGACCCGGGACCACACGAACTCCCGCGCCTCGGGGTTGGTGGCGTCGTAGAAGGCCACCTGGACCGTGGCCGCCACCTCCTTGTCCGGCCAGTCGGCGTGCGCCATCGGGCCGTACTGGGTGCCGATGAAGTAGCCGCGCTGCTCCATGAGCCGGTGGTTCTCCGACAGCGGCGAGACCGACGGCCACACGGACACGACCAGCTTGACGCCCAGCTCCTCCAGCTCGCGGACCATCGCCGCCGGGTCCGGCCACTCCTTCGGGTCGAACCGCCACTCGCCGAGGTGGGTCCAGTGGAAGAAGTCGCACACGATCGCCGCGAGGGGCAGGCCCCGGCGCTTGTACTCCCGTGCCACGCCGAGGAGTTCGTCCTGGGTGCGGTAGCGCAGCTTGCACTGCCAGAAGCCGGCCGCCCACTCCGGCAGCATCGGCGACCGACCGGTGACCGCGCTGTAGGCGCGCTGCCCGTCGGCCGGAGTGCCCGCCGTGATCCAGTAGTCGATCTGCCGGGCCGAGTCCGCGACCCAGCGGGTGCCGTTGCCGGCCAGTTCCACCCGGCCGATCGCCGGGTTGTTCCACAGCAGGGTGTAGCCCCGGCTGGACACCAGCACCGGGACGCTCACCTCGGCGTTGCGCTGCACCAGGTCCAGCACCAGGCCCTTCTGGTCCAGGCGCCCGTGCTGGTGCTGGCCCAGGCCGTACAGCCGCTCGCCCTCGTAGGCGGCGAACCGCTGCTCCAGCCGGTGGTGGCCGTTGCCGACCGCCGTGTACAGCCGCGACCCGGGCCACCAGAAGTGGGCCCGCTCCTCGGCGAGCAGCTCCGTACGGTCCTCGGTGCGCACGAAGCGGATGAGGCCCTCGGCGCTCACCTCGGCGGTCAGCGCGCCGACCGTCAGCCGCGCCTCGCCGCCACCGATCTCGACCCCGGCGTCCTGCGCGGGCGGGGAGTCGAGGAGCGCGCCCGGGAGGTCCTGCAGCACCGGGCCGCCGAGCCGGGCGCGCACCCGGACCGCGTCCGGCCCCCACGGCTCGATCCGCACCGTCTCCTGACGGCCGCTCCACTCCAGCGCCCCGTCCCGCTCACGGAAGGTGCCGACGGTGGGGGAGGACTGGGCGAGGCTGACCTTGGGCTGCGCGACGGCATGCTGGTTCACGGCGTGCTCCTGAAGCAGTGCGGACAGGGTCAAGGCAGGCAGAGCCGTGCCCCGGACGCACCGGAGCCACGGGAAGGTACGTCAGGACGCGGCCGGCGCCGGTCCCGAACTCGCCCGTACCGTCAGCTCGGGCGCGATCAGCACGACCTCGTCGCCGCCCCGCCCGTCCAGCTTGGCCACCAGGTGCTCGACCGCGTACCGGCCCATCTCCTGCGCCGGGATGGCGACCGAGGTCAGCCGCACCGAGGCCTGCACGGCGACCTGGTCCGGGCAGATCGCGACCACGGAGACGTCCTCCGGCACGGCCCGGCCCTGCTGGCGCAGCAGCGCGAGCAGCGGCTCCACCGCCGACTCGTTCTGCACCACGAACCCGCTCGTCGCCGGGCGCTCGTCGAGGATCCGGGCGAGGGTCACGGCCAGCGCGTCGTAGCCGCCGTCGCACGGGCGGTGCAGCGCCCGTACGCCCGTCTCGCGGGCCCGGGAACGCAGCCCGTCGAGGGTGCGCTCGGCGAAACCGGTGTGCCGCTCGTAGACGGCCGGGGCCTCGCCGATGACAGCGATGTCACGGTGACCGAGCCCCGCCAGATGCTCCACGCACAGCGCGCCCGTCGCACTCCAGTCCAGGTCCACGCAGGTCAGGCCGTCCGTGTCGGCGGGCAGCCCGATCAGCACCGAGGGCTGGTCGGTCTCCCGCAGCAGCGGCAGCCGCTCGTCGTCCAGCTCGACGTCCATGAGGATCATCGCGTCGGCGAGGCCGCTGCCGGTCACCCGGCGCACCGCGTCCGGCCCCTCCTCCCCGGTGAGGAGCAGGACGTCGTAGCCGTGGTTGCGGGCCGTGGTGGCCACCGCGATGGCGATCTCCATCATCACCGGCACGTACATGTCGGTGCGCAGCGGGATCATCAGCGCGATGATGTTCGACCGCTTGCCGGCCAGGGCGCGGGCGCCGGCGTTGGGGTGGTAGCCCAGGTCCCGGATGCTCTGCTCGACCCGCTGCCGGGTGGTCGCGGAGATGGACCGCTTGCCGCTGAGGACATAGCTCACCGTGCTCGCCGAGACTCCGGCGTGCTGGGCGACCTCGGCAAGGGTGACCATCCGTGCTCCAAGCTTTGTGAAGCGCTTCGACTGATCGCGCGTCTCTGACGGGGATGAGTGAGGGTGTGATTGACACTAGCCTCAGCCGGGGCGGGTGTCCAGAGGCTATCGAAGCGCTTCGACAGTTTTTCGCTGGTCGACATCCTGGTCGACGTCCTGGCCGATATCCCGAACGTGCCGCCGGCAGCAGTACACACCTGGGGGCCGGGCTCCGGCAGACCTTTCGGCCGGATGGACGCGCGAGGGGTGGTGGGGTCGGCCCGTTTCGGGTACCAACGATCCAGTAGCACTGGTCGGTAACGAACGGTCAAATTCGTCCCTCTTCGCGGCGAGGTGAGCCTCAATGTCCGCCCCCACCAAGTCACGCACCAACGTCACCGAGCGCGAGGCCCGCCGGGTGGCGGAGGCCGCCCGGCAGCAGGACTGGCACAAGCCCAGCTTCGCCAAGGAACTCTTCCTCGGGCGCTTCCGGCTCGACCTCATCCACCCCCACCCGCTCCCGGACCCCGACAGCGTCCGGCGCGGCGAGGAGTTCCTCGCCAAGCTGCGCGCGTTCTGCGAGTCCACCATCGACTCCGCCCGCATCGAGCGCGAGGCCCGCATCCCCGACGAGGTCGTGACCGGCCTGAAGGAACTCGGCGCCCTCGGCATGAAGATCGACCCCAAGTACGACGGCCTCGGCCTCACCCAGCTCTACTACAACAAGGCCCTCGCCCTGGTCGGCTCCGCGAGCCCCGCCGTCGGCGCGCTGCTCTCCGCCCACCAGTCGATCGGCGTACCCCAGCCGCTGAAGCTCTTCGGCACCCAGGAGCAGAAGGACGCCTTCCTGCCCCGCTGCGCCCGCACCGACATCTCCGCCTTCCTGCTCACCGAGCCGGACGTCGGCTCCGACCCGGCCCGCCTCGCCACCACCGCCGTACCCGACGGGGACACCTACGTCCTCGACGGGGTGAAGCTGTGGACCACCAACGGCGTGGTCGCCGACCTGCTCGTCGTCATGGCGCGGGTGCCGAAGTCCGAGGGGCACAAGGGCGGCATCACCGCCTTCGTGGTGGAGGCGACCTCGGAGGGCGTCACCGTCGAGAACCGCAACGCCTTCATGGGCCTGCGCGGCATCGAGAACGGCGTCACCCGCTTCCACCAGGTGCGGGTCCCGGCCGCCAACCGGATCGGCCCGGAGGGCGCGGGGCTGAAGATCGCCCTCACCACCCTCAACACCGGCCGGCTCTCGCTGCCGGCGATGTGCGCGGGCGCCGGGAAGTGGTGCCTGAAGATCGCCCGCGAGTGGTCGGCGGAGCGCGAGCAGTGGGGCAAGCCGGTCGCGCTGCACGAGGCCGTCGGCTCCAAGATCAGCTTCATCGCGGCCACCACCTTCGCCCTGGAGGCCGTCCTCGACCTGTCCTCCCAGATGGCCGACGAGGACCGCAACGACATCCGCATCGAGGCCGCCCTCGCCAAGCTCTACGGCTCCGAGATGGCCTGGAAGATGGCCGACGAACTGGTCCAGATCCGCGGCGGACGCGGCTACGAGACGGCCGAGTCCCTCAGGGCCCGCGGCGAGCGGGCGGTCCCCGCCGAGCAGATCCTGCGCGACCTGCGCATCAACCGCATCTTCGAGGGCTCCACGGAGATCATGCACCTGCTGATCGCCCGCGAGGCCGTCGACGCCCACCTCTCGGTCGCCGGTGACCTCATCGACCCCGAAAAGTCCTTCTCCGACAAGGCGAAGGCAGGCGCGAACGCGGGTGTCTTCTACGCCAAGTGGCTGCCCAAGCTGGTCGCCGGACCAGGCCAACTACCCATGTCCTACGGCGAGTTCAAGCACGGAGTCGATCTGTCCGGGCATCTGCGCTACGTCGAGCGCACCGCCCGCAAACTCGCCCGCTCCACCTTCTACGCCATGTCCCGCTGGCAAGGGCGCATGGAGACCAAGCAGGGCTTCCTCGGCCGGATCGTCGACATCGGCGCCGAACTGTTCGCGATGAGCGCGGCCTGCGTCCGGGCCGAGCTGCTGCGCAGCCGGGACGAACACGGACGCGAGGCCTACCAGCTGGCCGACGCCTTCTGCCGGCAGGCCCGCATCCGGGTCGAGGAACTCTTCGACCGGCTGTGGACCAACACCGACGCCCTCGACCGCAAGGTGGTCAAGGGCGTGCTCGGCGGTGCCTACACCTGGCTGGAGGAAGGCGTCGTCGACCCGTCCGGGGACGGCCCGTGGATCGCCGACGCGACCCCCGGCCCCTCCACGCGGGAGAGCGAGCGCCGCCCCTTCGGGGACTGAGCCGCTCTCCCGCCTGCCGACCGGGTGCCTGGGGTCGTTCAGTTGCCCCAGGTGCCCTGGTTCACGGCGCAGTTCCAGCCCGAGCCGTGCAGGGTGAACTTCAGCTGGTAGCTGTGGGTGTTGAGCAGATGCGTGGGAATCCTCATGCCCAGGCTCGCCTTGCCCTTGAACGTCCCCGTGTAGGCGGATACCGAGGTCGACGAGTTGTGGCTGATCCTGCCGCCGGTGGGCTTGGCCTTGCCGAAGCGGAGGTTCTTGACGTTCGTGACGCTGAACGTGACGTTCTTGAAGCTCGTGGCCGTCTTGCTCTTGATGCCGAAGTACAGGCCCCCGTTGGTGACCCAGCCGTGCGAGTCGTAGTAGAAGCGGCTCGGGTACACGATGTCGAGCGGGCAGCCGGTGCTCTGCGGAGCCCGGGTGGCGGCGGCCGCGCCCCCGGCGAAAGCGAGCTGAGTGGCTGCCAGCACACCGGCGGTGGCCAGCGTGGCCGCGGTCGTACGCATGCGGTTCAAGGTGATGTTCCTCCCCCTGTCGTTCCCCCAGTTGAAAGCGCCCTCCTCGAAGGACGCCACGGGAAGGATGTCACCACCGGTGGCCGAAAGCGCGCGCATTTCAGAAATATGATCTTCACCACGCCTTCACGACGGGAAAACCCTCCACCCCACGACGCACCCTGTTCACGCACCCGCCCGGGGGACGCCCTGTCCTGCCGGTCACCGGTTGCGGCAACAATGGGGGGATGACCGACAGCCTCGCCCATCCGACGCCCCTCGCGGATCCGCACCTCGTCTACGACCCCCTCGCCGGCGACGGCCCCAAGGACGTGGTGATCCTCGGCTCCACAGGATCCGTCGGCACCCAGGCCATCGACCTCGTGCTGCGCCACCCCGACCGGTTCCGGGTCACCGCCCTGTCCGCCAACGGCGGCCGCATCGCCCTCCTCGCCGAGCAGGCCCGGCGACTGCGGGTGCGGACCGTCGCGGTCGCCCGCGAGGACGCCGTACCCGCCCTGCGCGAGGCGCTCGCCGCCGAGTACGGCCCGGGCGAGCCGCTGCCCGACATCCTCGCCGGAGCGGAGGCCGCCACCCAGGTCGCCGCCTCCGACTGCCACACCGTGCTGAACGGCATCACCGGCTCCATCGGCCTCGCGCCCACCCTCGCCGCCCTGGAGGCCGGCCGCACCCTGGCGCTCGCCAACAAGGAGTCCCTGATCGTCGGCGGACCGCTGGTCAAGGCACTCGCCAAGCCGGGACAGATCATCCCCGTCGACTCCGAGCACGCCGCGCTCTTCCAGGCGCTGGCTTCGGGGACGCGGGCCGACGTGCGGAAACTCGTCGTCACGGCGTCCGGGGGCCCCTTCCGCGGCCGTACGAAGGCCGACCTGGCCCAGGTGACCGTCGAGGACGCCCTCGCCCACCCCACCTGGGCGATGGGCCCGGTGATCACGATCAACTCCGCGACCCTCGTCAACAAGGGCCTGGAGGTCATCGAGGCACACCTCCTCTACGACATTCCCTTCGACCGCATTGAGGTGGTCGTGCATCCCCAGTCGTATGTCCACTCGATGGTCGAGTTCACCGACGGATCCACGATCGCCCAGGCGACGCCCCCCGACATGCGCGGGCCCATCGCCATCGGTCTGGGCTGGCCCGAACGCGTCCCCGACGCGGCACCCGCCTTCGACTGGAGCAAGGCCTCCACCTGGGAGTTCTTCCCGCTGGACAACGAGGCCTTCCCCTCGGTGAACCTCGCCCGGCACGTGGGGCGGCTCGCGGGGACCGCCCCGGCGGTGTTCAATGCGGCCAACGAGGAGTGCGTCGAGGCCTTCCGTGCCGGCGCACTGCCCTTCAACGGCATCATGGAGACCGTCACCCGGGTGGTCGAGGAACACGGCACCCCGGCCACGGGAACCTCACTCACCGTGTCGGACGTCCTCGAAGCGGAGACCTGGGCCCGCGCCCGGGCCCGCGAACTCACAGCCACGACGGCGACCGCGGAGGCGCGTGCATGACGACCTTGATGTTCATCCTCGGCATACTGGTCTTCGCGGTGGGCCTGCTCGTCTCGATCGCGTGGCACGAGCTGGGGCACCTGTCCACGGCCAAGCTCTTCGGCATCCGCGTCCCGCAGTACATGGTCGGTTTCGGCCCGACCGTCTGGTCGCGGAGGAAGGGCGAGACCGAGTACGGCGTCAAGGCGGTCCCGCTCGGCGGCTACATCCGCATGATCGGCATGTTCCCGCCTGACGACCAGGGCCGCGTCTCCGCCCGCTCCACCTCCCCGTGGCGCGGCATGATCGAGGACGCCCGCTCGGCGGCCTTCGAGGAGCTCCAGCCCGGCGACGAGACGCGCATGTTCTACACACGCAAGCCGTGGAAGCGCGTCATCGTCATGTTCGCGGGCCCCTTCATGAACCTGATCCTCGCGATCGCCCTGTTCTTCACGGTCCTGATGGGCTTCGGCATCCAGCAGCAGACCACCACCGTCGCCTCCGTCTCGCCCTGCGTCATCGCACAGAGCGAGAACCGCGACAGCTGCAAGAAGTCCGACCCCGCGTCCCCGGCCGAGGCCGCCGGCATGAAGAAGCGCGACAAGATCGTCTCCTTCGACGGCAGGCCGACCAAGGACTGGAACACCCTGTCGGACCTGATCCGGGACAGCGCAGGCAAGACCGTCCCCATCGTCGTCCAGCGCGACGGCAAGCAGGTCACCCTGCACGCCAGGATCGCCACCAACCTGGTCGCCAAGAAGGACTCCAGCGGCCAGTACGTCCAGGGCAAGTACGTCAAGGCCGGCTTCCTCGGCTTCAGCGCCGCCACCGGCGTCGTCCACCAGGACTTCGGCCAGTCCGTGACCTGGATGACCGACCGGGTCGGCGACGCCGTCGACTCCCTCGCCGCACTGCCCGCCAAGATCCCGGCCCTGTGGGACGCGGCCTTCGGCAACGCCCCGCGCCAGCCGGACTCCCCGGTGGGCATCGTCGGCGCCGCCCGCATCACCGGCGACATCGCCACCCTGAACATCCCCGCCTCCCAGCAGGTGGCGATGTTCGTGATGCTGCTCGCCGGCTTCAACCTCTCCCTGTTCCTGTTCAACATGCTCCCGCTGCTCCCGCTCGACGGCGGACACATCGCGGGCGCGCTGTGGGAGGCGCTGCGCAGGAACGTGGCACGGGTACTGCGCCGCCCGGACCCGGGCCCGTTCGACGTGGCGAAGCTGATGCCGGTGGCGTATGTGGTGGCGGGGATCTTTGTCTGCTTTACGATCTTGGTCCTGGTGGCGGATGTCGTTAACCCCGTGAAAATCTCTTAGCCATTCGGCGTTGGAGGTGGCCCGGAACGCGTTGTTCCGGGCCGCCTTCCATCGAGTGGGTTTACCGGGTGGGATGTGCTGGCGCAGAGGCCCGTGCCGTAATCTCGAAGCCTGGAGCCCGCCCGTAGACGGGACCGGACCTTGATCCACGACTTGGGGTTGCACAGCAGATGACTGCGATTTCTCTCGGCATGCCGTCCGTTCCGACCAAGCTCGCCGAGCGCCGGAAGAGCCGGCAGATCCAGGTCGGAAGCGTGGCGGTCGGCGGAGACGCGCCCGTCTCGGTCCAGTCGATGACCACGACCCGTACGTCGGACATCGGCGCCACCCTCCAGCAGATCGCCGAGCTGACGGCGTCCGGGTGCCAGATCGTGCGCGTGGCGTGCCCCACCCAGGACGACGCCGACGCCCTGGCGACGATCGCGAAGAAGTCCCAGATCCCGGTGATCGCGGACATCCACTTCCAGCCGAAGTACGTCTTCGCGGCGATCGAGGCGGGCTGCGCGGCGGTCCGGGTGAACCCCGGCAACATCAAGCAGTTCGACGACAAGGTCAAGGAGATCGCCAAGGCCGCCAAGGACCACGGCACCCCGATCCGCATCGGCGTCAACGCCGGCTCCCTGGACCGGCGCCTGCTCCAGAAGTACGGCAAGGCGACGCCGGAGGCCCTGGTCGAGTCGGCGCTGTGGGAGGCGTCGCTCTTCGAGGAGCACGACTTCCGGGACATCAAGATCTCCGTCAAGCACAACGACCCGGTCGTGATGATCGAGGCCTACCGCCAGCTCGCCGAGGCATGCGACTACCCCCTCCACCTCGGCGTGACGGAGGCGGGCCCCGCTTTCCAGGGCACGATCAAGTCGGCGGTGGCCTTCGGCGCGCTCCTCTCCCAGGGCATCGGCGACACCATCCGCGTGTCTCTCTCGGCTCCCCCCGTCGAGGAGGTCAAGGTCGGCCTCCAGATCCTCCAGTCGCTCGGCCTGCGCCAGCGCGGCCTGGAGATCGTCTCCTGCCCGTCCTGCGGCCGCGCTCAGGTGGACGTCTACAAGCTCGCGGAGGAGGTCACGGCCGGTCTGACCGGCATGGAGGTCCCGCTGCGGGTCGCCGTCATGGGCTGCGTCGTCAACGGCCCCGGCGAGGCCCGCGAGGCCGACCTCGGCGTCGCCTCCGGCAACGGCAAGGGCCAGATCTTCGTCAAGGGCGAGGTCATCAAGACCGTCCCCGAGTCCAAGATCGTGGAGACCCTCATCGAGGAGGCCATGAAGCTGGCCGAGCAGATGGAGCAGGACGGCGTGGCCTCCGGCGAGCCGTCGGTGTCGGTGGCCGGCTGATCTTTTCGGCTTTCGTGAGTCCCGTCACCGCTGGGTGGCGGGACTCAGCCATACCTCCGCCCAGACGGATTTGCCGGGCTGCAGCGGCGTGACGCCCCACTTGTCGGCGAGCGCCCGCACGAGGATCAGCCCCCGCCCGGACTCGTCGGCCGGGACCCGCAGCTCGGGCAGCCGCTCGGTACGGGTGTCGCAGACCTCCAGGCGCAGGGTGCCGGACGACTCGGTGAGCCGGAGGCGGAAGTCCCGCCCCGGTACGTGCCCGTGTCGGACCGCATTCGCTACGAGTTCGGCGGCGATCAGCGTGACGGCTTCGTTGACGGGGCCGTCGTAGGCGTGCCCCCACTCGTCCAGCCGGAGCGAGACGAGCCGCCGGGCGAGCCGTGCGCCGCGTGGGGTGGAGGTGAAGCGCATGGCGAATTCGCGGGTGGAGATTTCCGACTTCATGCCGCTTACGCTCGCGCACGCTCAGTAACGTTGAACAGCGGTTGCACCATGACCAACACGCGTTGTACGAGCGTGAGGTGCCGCTGTCGGCGTGCGCCCCGTGACTGACGGCGGCGCGAGGGTATTGGGGGTGTACGTGAGCGAGGAAGTACAGGCAGAACCTGAAGTACCCGAGACGGAGGGGGAGTCCGGGGCGGATTCGGTGGTCCCGCTCCTCTTCGGGCGGTTGTTGAAGCGGCTGCGGACTCAGGCGGGCATGGAGCGCGCCGAACTCGGCTCCCGTACCGGGTACTCGGCGGCGACCATCGCGTCGTTCGAGCAGGGCAGGCGCATTGCACCGGCGAGGTTCATCATGCGGGCCGACGAGGTGCTGGGTGCGCAGGGGGTGCTGGTCGATTTCATCGAGGAGATGGAGAGGGCGCAGTATCCGGCGTTCTTCCAGGATGCGGCGGCGCTGGAGAAGAAGGCCGTCGCGTTGCACTTCTTCGCCGTGCAGGGCGTTCCCGGTCTGCTGCAGACGGAGGATTACGCGCGTGCGGTGTTCACCATGTGGCGGCCGCCGCTGGACGAGGAGACGATCGAGCAGCGGGTGGCGGCGCGGCTGGCCCGGCAGGAGATCTTCGCCCAGAAACCGGCACCCACGGTGACCTTCGTGATGGAGGAGGCTGTCGTGCGTAGGCGACTGGGTGGATTGGCTGTGTGGCGTGGCCAGTTGGAGCACATCCTGCTTGTCGGTCAGCGGCGTAACGTGGAGATCCAGGTGATGCCGGACGATCGCGAGGAGCATGCCTCCCTCAACGGTCCGTTCACCTTGATCGAGACGACGAAAGGACGCAGGATCGCCTACGTACCGGCGTACAAGGCCAGTCGTCTCTTCGCCGACCGCTCGACGGTCAGGGAAGTGGAGGAGCAGTACAGCCTCCTGCGGGCACAGGCTCTGACGCCGCGAGAATCGCTGGCCTTCGTAGAGAAGTTGTTGGGAGCGGCATGAACGCCGAAGAGACGTCCGAACTGGTGTGGTTCAAGAGCAGCTACAGCAGTGGCGATGGCGGCGAGTGCGTGGAAGTCGCCACCAGCCCCACCACCATCCACGTCCGCGATTCCAAGCAGAACCCCACCACGGCCCCCACCCTCGCCCTGCCCCCCGCCGCATGGCAGGCGTTCCTCGGTCTTGTGCAAGCTTGAGCGGAGCTTTACTGCCCCTTCGGTGCCGCTCCCGAATGCGGTGACCGGCACCGACGGCAACACCCACCGCCGCACGTACGACGAGCGGGGCAACCGCACCTCGGTGACGGACCCGGGAGCCCGCCAGGCAACGCACTTCACCTTCACAGCGGCCGGCCACCTGACATCGGTGAGGGATCCGCTGGGCCACACGACGAGGGTGCTGTGCGATCGCGCGGGCTTGCCGATCGAGGTCACCGACCCACTCGGCGCGGTCACCCGCTACACACGGGACGCCTTCGGGCGCCCGATCGCGATCACGGACCCGACGGGCGACGACCCACCTGGAACGGACGGTGGAAGGCCACCTGGCCCGCCGTACGGCCCCGGACTGCACGACGGAGAGTTGGACCTACGACGGCGAGGGCAACTGCACCAGCCACACCGACCCGATCGGCGGCGTCACCCACTTCGAAATACACCCACTTCGACCTGCTGTCGGCCCGCACAGCCCCGGACGGCGTCCGCTACGAGTTCACCCACGACGCGGAACTGCGCCTGACGAAGGTGACGAACCCTCAGGGCCGACGTGGGAGTACGTCTACGACCCGGCGGGCCGCCTGACCTCCCGCCGGAACGCCCTGGGCGAGGTGACGGCCTTCGAACGCGACGCCCGCGCCCCTGGCGACCTGTGCGAAACGGTATTCCGGTGCATTGGAAAAACGCCGGAAGAGGTGGCTGTCGAGTCGGCTGACTGGCGGTCTCTCCCCACGCAAGAGATGCTCCGTCTGCGGTACATAAAAAGATGGCTGACGCCGCTGCGGTACATGGTGGATGTATTCTCAGCGGATGACCCGCTGCGTCCACAGCTCTCTGCCTGGCTGTCGTTGATTCCCCGATCGCCGTGAAGTTCCTCATTTGGGTCGTCTCCAGGGAGTTCCTCCGATCGGTGCCGTCATGGGCTGGGTAGCCGGAATCCGTGTCGTCTCGGCCGACGCCACACTTCCTGTGGCACGCGCCCTGCCCCCTACCGGCCTGATCCACTCGGCCCGGATGCAGGGCCGGGAGATGCGCGACTCCGACGGAGTGTTCACCCAGTTCTACGAGGCGCTGCGCCTGCCCGACTACTTCGGCTGGAACTGGGACGCGCTGCGCGACTGCCTGCGTGATCTTCACTGGCTCAAGCCCGCTCGCCTCCTCGTCACCATCGATGACGCCGATGCCGTGCTCTCGGAAACCCCCGAGGAACGCGGGATCCTCTGGCGGGCCCTGGACGACGCCGTGACCTTCTGGACGGGAGGAGCAGCGCTGCCGGGGCACGAGAAGATCACCTTCGCCGTCGTGCTGCTGTGCTCGCCGGGGGCCCAGGACGTGGTCCGGGAAGAGCTGCGCCGCGAGCTCCTTCGCAGGTAGGTCGCCTTTTTCCCGCTCCGAGGCGCCGCACAATCGCACGAGGTACAGTGCCGGGACCAGCAGAACCCCAGGGTGAGGCCCCGCACGTGTTGACCCAGACCACCTCTCGGGTGCTCGAACCGAGCGACCTTGACGCCGCGCTCGCCGTCCTCGGCCGCGAGCCGGTCGCGAACGCCTTCGTGAGCTCGCGGGTCCAGGTCGCCGGTCTGGACCCGTGGCGCCTCGGCGGTGAGATGTGGGGCTGGTACGAGGACGGCATGCTCACGTCCCTGTGCTACGCGGGCGCCAACCTGGTCCCGGTCTGCGCCACCCCGCGCGCCGTCCGCGCCTTCGCGGACCGGGCGAGAAGGGCCGGCCGCCGCTGCTCCTCCATCGTCGGGCCCGCCGAATCCACCGCCGCGCTGTGGCGCCTGCTGGAACCCCACTGGGGTCCCGCCCGCGAGGTCCGCCCCCGTCAGCCCCTGATGGTCACCGACCGCATGCCCGCCGATATCGCCCCGGACCCCTACGTCCGCCGCGTCCGCAAGGACGAGATGGAGGCGGTCATGCCGGCGTGCGTGGCGATGTTCACCGAGGAGGTCGGCGTATCGCCGCTGGCGGGTGACGGCGGGCTGCTCTACCAGGCCCGCGTCGCCGAACTCGTCGGTGCCGGCCGCTCCTTCGCCCGCTTCGACGAGCACGGCAAGGTCGTCTTCAAGGCGGAGATCGGCGCGGCGACCGGCCAGGCCTGCCAGATCCAGGGCGTGTGGGTGGCTCCCGAGTACCGGGGGAGGGGCCTGGCGGCACCGGGGATGGCGGCCGTCCTCCGCTACGCCCTGGCGGACGTGGCCCCCGTCGTCAGCCTGTACGTGAACGACTTCAACACGGCGGCGAGGCGGACGTACCACAGGGTGGGCTTCCAGGAGGTGGGCGCTTTCATGAGCGTCCTTTTCTGAACCCGCTGTACGCTCCGGGCATGGACCTCGTGATCGGCTCCCTGGACCTCGCTGCCCGCGTCGACGAGGCCCTTGCCGTCCAGGCCGTGGCCTTCGGACTGGGCCCCGACGAGGTCGCCGTACGCCGGCAGATCGTCCAGCGCCACATGCAGTTCCCGGGCGCGCGGGCCCTCGGCGCCACGGTGGGCGATCACCTCGTGGGATTCGTGTACGGCATGCCCAACTCCCGCACCCACTGGTGGTCCACCGTCGTGGAGCCGTACCTGCGCGCCACCGGCAACGACTTCTGGCTGGACGACTCCTTCGTGATCACGGAGCTGCACGTCCACCCCGGCCACCAGAACCGCGGGATCGGGCGGCGGCTCATCACCATGATCACCGACACCGCCGCCGAGCCCCGCTCGATCCTCTCCGCGATCGACACCGACAGCCCCGCCCGTGGCCTGTACTTCTCCCTCGGGTACGTCGACCTCGCCCGCCAGGTCCACTTCCCGAGCGCCCCACGGCCGTACGCGGTGATGGGCGCCCACCTGCCCCTGCGCAGGAACTAACCGATTTCCACCCCCGCAGCAAGCCCGGCTAACCTCCTTGCCATCACTGTTTTCCCGGCAGGAGTACGAGAATCATGGCGAACGCACCGGTCCAGCGCATGTCCCAGTTGATGGCGAAGACGCTGCGCGACGACCCGGCGGACGCCGAGGTCCTCAGCCACAAGCTCCTCGTCCGCGCCGGCTACGTCCGCCGCACGGCCGCCGGCATCTGGAGCTGGCTGCCCCTCGGCATGAAGGTCCTCTCCAACGTGGAGCGGATCGTCCGCGAGGAGATGGACGCCATCGGCGCCCAGGAGGTCTCCCTCCCCGCCCTGCTGCCGCGCGAGCCGTACGAGGCCACCGGCCGCTGGGACGAGTACGGCCAGGAGCTGTTCCGCCTCAAGGACCGCAAGGGCGGCGACTACCTCCTCGGCCCGACCCACGAGGAGATCTTCACGCTTCTGGTCAAGGACCAGTGCACGTCCTACAAGGACCTGCCGGTGATCCTGTACCAGATCCAGACCAAGTTCCGCGACGAGGCCCGCCCCCGCGCCGGCATCCTGCGCGGCCGCGAGTTCCTGATGAAGGACTCGTACTCCTTCGACCTGGCGGACGAGGGGCTCGCGCACTCGTACGCCCTGCACCGCGAGGCCTACCAGCGCGTCTTCGAGCGCCTCGGCCTCGACTACCGCATCTGCGCGGCCACCGCCGGTGCGATGGGCGGCTCGAAGTCGGAGGAGTTCCTGGCCCCGGCCGAGGCCGGCGAGGACACCTTCGCGGACTGCCCGAACTGCGACTTCGCCGCCAACACGGAGGCGATCGCGTACGCGCTCCGGCCGGTGGACGGCTCGGCCGTCCCCGCCCTGGAGGAGATCCCGACCCCCGACACCCCGACCATCGAGACCCTGGCCGCCTCCCTCGGCGTCCCGGCCTCCGCCACCCTGAAGAACCTGCTGGTGAAGGTGGACGGCGAGATCGTCGCCGTCGGTGTGCCCGGCGACCGCGAGGTGGACCTGGGCAAGGTCGAGGCGCACTTCGCCCCGGCCGTCGTGGAGATGGTCACCGAGGCGGACTTCGCCGGCCGTGCCGACCTGGTCCGCGGCTACGTCGGCCCGCAGGGCCTGGGCGAGAAGGTCACGTACATCGCCGACCCGCGCGTGGCCCCCGGCACCTCCTGGATCACCGGCGCCAACAAGGAGCACACGCACGCCAGGAACGTCGTCGCCGGCCGTGACTTCGAGGTCGACGAGTACGTGGACGTCGTCGTGGTGCAGGAGGGCGACCCCTGCCCGAAGTGCGGCACCGGCCTGAAGCTGGACCGCGCCATCGAGATCGGCCACATCTTCCAGCTCGGCCGCAAGTACACCGACGCCCTCAAGCTCGACGTCCTCGGCCAGAACGGCAAGCCGGTCCGCGTCACCATGGGCTCCTACGGCATCGGCGTCTCCCGCGCGGTCGCGGCCATCGCCGAGCAGAGCGCCGACGACAAGGGCCTGGTGTGGCCCAAGGAGGTCGCCCCGGCCGACGTGCACGTGGTCGCCGCCGGCAAGGCCCTGCAGACCGAGCTGGCCCTCGACGTCGCCGAGAAGCTGGCCGCCGCGGGCGTCCGCGTTCTGGTCGACGACCGGGCCGGCGTCTCCCCGGGCGTGAAGTTCACCGACGCCGAGCTGATCGGCGTCCCCCAGATCCTGGTCGCCGGCCGCCGCTCCGGCGAGGGCGTCCTGGAACTGAAGGACCGCAGGACCGGCGAGCGCGAGGAACTGCCGGTCGACGAGGCGATCGCCCGCCTGACGGCGTAAGAGGCCCGGGGGGGGGGGGGGGGGCACCCCACCGCCCCCCACCCCCCCGACCGCGACACGCGCACGGCGGACGCGCACCACGACGTCGGAG
>NZ_JBEPBF010000164.1:0-19615 GCF_040298985.1 Streptomyces sp. NPDC001093
AGCAGCTCGGTAGCTCGCTGGGCTCATAACCCAGAGGTCGCAGGTTCAAATCCTGTCCCCGCTACTGCAGTCGATGGGCCCGGTACCAAGGGATTCCGGGCGTGGGGGTGTGGGGACAGAAGTGGGGGGGGGGGGGGCGGCCGCGCCGGGGCCCCCCACCACCGGAAAGCGCGAGAGGGGCAGGCGCGGAACTCGGAAAATTCGCCATGCGCATTTTGCCTGCGATTTCTCGGCAACAGAGATCAAGCACGCCCTCCGTCAGCATGGCAGGCCCGCGGCAGCCCTCAAACACTTCATGCAATGTCGCGGTGCGACGCTCACCACCCGTAAGGAATCGCACACCATGAACACTGCGAACGCGGAATCGTTCCGTAACGTCACCATCGTCGGCGCCGGCGTCATCGGCATGTCGTGGGCAGCCCTGTGCCTCGCCCACGGCTGTGAGGTCACCATCAGCGACCCGGCTCCCACGACGGAGAGCCAGGTCCGCGCAGGTCTGGCAGACATCGCCCCCACGCTGGAAGAGCTGGGCATGAGGACGGACGACCTGACTGCCCGGCTGCGTTTCGAGGCCGATCTGGCCGCCGCGGTGGCCCGCGCCGACGTGGTGCAGGAAAACGGCCCGGAGCGCTTGGAGATCAAGCACCGGATGTGGGCCACCATCGAGGAGAACGCTCCTGCGCATGCGCTCTTCGCCACCTCGACCTCGGGTCTTCCGGCCGGCGAGATCGCCACGGTCCTCAAGCAGCCCGAGCGCCTGATCGTCGGCCACCCCTTCAACCCGCCGCACCTGGTGCCTCTTGTCGAGATCGTTCCGGGCAGGCTCACCTCGGAGGAGACCGTTGAGCAGGCGCGCGCCTTCTACAGCGCCCTGGGCAAGAAGCCCCAGGTCCTGCACAAGGAAGTTCCGGGTTTCGTCGCGAACCGCCTGCAGGCCGCCTTCTTCCGCGAGTGCGTCCATCTGGTGGCCGAGGGAGTGGTGACCGAGCAGGAACTCGACGAACTCGTCACTTCTTCGATCGGCCCGCGTTGGGCGGTTGCCGGACCCTTCCAGAGTTTCCATCTCGGCGGCGGTTCCGGCGGATTTGCTCACTTCCTCTCGCATTTCGCTCCTGCGATGGAGCAGAGCTGGAAGTTCCTGGGAAGCCCGACCTTCGACGAGGCCACCGTCAAACTCCTGAGCGAGCAGGCCGAGGCCTACCTCGGCGACCGACCCATCGAGGAACTCGCAACTCAGCGGGACCAGGCGCAGATCGCCCTCATGCGTGCGCTGGGTGAGCTTCCGCCCGCTCCCACCCGGTGAGGAGCGATGACCTGCACCGTAACGGGTGGAATCACCTGATGGTGAGCCGAGTTGGTCCGCACATGGTCCGGATCTTGGATCGTGTCCCTGCCGCCCGGCTACACACAGAACGCCTCGCCGACCGACGTCAACTGGCTCTCCGAGACTCCCGAGTCAGTGACCATCCGGCGTAAAGTCACAGCCAGCCGCGCTGGGCGGCGGTCAGCCCGGCCTGGAACCGGGTGTTCACCCCGAGTTGACTCATCAGGCGGTGGATACGGCGTTGGGTGGTGCGTTCGCTCCAGCCCTGGGCCCGGGCGATCGCGGCGTCGGTGAGCCCTGCCGCGAGCAGCGACACCAGTGACCGGGTCTCCTGGTCGGGTTCGCCGGTGCCGCTCTCAAGGCCCCCGTCGGCGGCTGTGCGGTTCGTCAGGGGCAGGGGAACCGCCCGCTCCCACTCCACCTCGAAGAGCGCCTCCAGGGCCACCAGCATCGGTGAGCTCTTCACGAGATACGCCGCCAACTGACCGCCCGGCGCCGAACTGATGGGGATGATCGCGACCCGGCTGTCGCAGATCACGAGTTTGAGCGGCAGCTCGGTACGGACACGCGCCTGTTCGCCGGCTCGGACACTGGGCAGGATGTCGTCTGCGAGGCGGCCCGGCCAGGCGACGGCGGCGCGGTCGTAGATCACCCGGTGGGCGACGCCCCGGCGCTGCCGCTTGATCTGCTCGTCGAGGTTGCTGCCAGGCCGGTCGACGTAGGGGGGCCTGTCGAAAGCCCGTATCTCGCGCTGTGCCTGGGTGGTCATGCACTGCACCGCGGTACTGACGTCGGCGCGTTCGGTGAGGAGTTCCACCGCGAGGTCCGGGCTGCTGATCCGGGATGCCTCCCGGTGTGCCTCCATCAGCCGGTGCACCTGCGACCGAGCCTCATCGAGCTGCTTCTCACGGCGGCGGATCAGCGCGGTGACAGCGATGTCGGGGGCCACCGCGGTGAACCGGGGCGGTCGGCCGGTGGCCCGCGTCGCCAGGCCCCCCTTGACCAGATCGGCCAGCTGTCGTGTGGTGGAGGGAACGGACAGTTCACAGGCGCCGGCGAGCTCCGAAGCCGTGGCGTGGGGCGTATGGACCAGCACGGCGTAGACGCGCTCAGTCTCCTCTGCCAGTCCCAGTACGTTGAATGTCATGCCCTTTTCCGCCTTCATGTCCCCTGCCCGCCAGCCGGCGGATGTCGGCCACCTATGTCTTTGCGCCACAGCTGTCCCGTCGACATTTTCCATGTCATAAAGGAGGCCCTGGCCCGGGGGCCTGCGGGCAGCGCCACCCTCGTATCGGGCGAAGCCGCCGCGGGCGGCCACCGCGCAGCCGTCGGCCCTGGGCCGCGGCCGAGCAGGAATGGAAAGGGTGAGCCATTGCCCGCCCTCGCGTCGGTGAGGTGCCGGCCCCTGTGGACGAGACTGGGATCGCGTTCGACCGCCACCGCTCAAGATCGAAAAGGCAACAGCTTTGAAGACCGTGTGTCCGCGGGCGGTGTGGCGCCCGCGGACCCAGGTCGTCGAGCAAGCGGATCGGATCAGTAGGAGAACTGCTGGATCTGGCTTCCGTCGCCTGCGTACGTCCAGCCGGTCCGGGTTGCCGGGTCGAGTTGCATGACGCGCTCGCGATGGTTTTCGAGCCGGCCGTTCCAGGAGCCGTACAGGGGGTACGCGACGCCGGTCACCGTACCCACCGTGTTGCCTGTCCTCAGGTCGACGACGGCGATACGTCCGGTGGCGTTGTTGTCGGTGAAACCGTACTGCTGGAAGCCGCCCATGGGTTTCAGGTCCGGGAACCGGAAGGCGAGCAACGCCAGCTGGTGCTCCCCGTCGACGGCGAGCGCGAGGGGCGTCTGAGCCATTCCGACGTTCACCGGGTCACTGCCGCCGAGCTGCCCGAGGTATCCGGTGCCGGCGAAGTTGACGCTGTAGGAGTGGTACCACGTTTCGTAGAGGTTGCCCTTCTGGTCGGCCGCCAGGTCCCCGGCGCAAGGGATACCGCCTTGGCTCTGGGTGACCGATCCGGTGTCCAGGTTGACCGCTGCCACCGTGCCGGAGCCGATCGATGCCACGCAGTTGATGGTGGTGCCGGTCTTCTGCGCGGAAAAGAGGCCGGTCGACTCGTCCACGTCCAGCAGGCCGTACGACGTTCTCCCGTCCGGAGCGGGGTCGAGCTGGAGCGGGGTGCCCATTGCGCCGGTTGCCGTGTCCACGGGCAGGACGAAGCCCGCCCGGTCACTCGAACGGTGGGAGAGCACCGCTGCGCGGTGGCGTTTGGCGTCCACCCGCCCGCCCGTCACGACGTACTGGTCATCGACCCGGACGGGGCTGCCGACCGCGTCGCCGGTGCTCGTGTCGTACGTCTCGAGCCACTGCTCGCCGGTGGTCGTCTGCTTGTGCAGGACCAACGCGTGGTGGGCGGAGTCGACGCCGAACACCTCGTAGATGGAGCCGTACGCGGGGTCGCTCGTCAGCTTGCGGCCATAGGATCCGGTGGCGGCGTCGTAGTCGTACACCGAGCCTTCACCGGTGGGGCTTTCGACCGCCGCGACGGACGTGCCGTCGGGGACGATGGCGAAGTCGGTCAGGTTCGTGCCGTCGGGGGCTGCTCCGTCGTCGTAGGCCAGCAGAGACGTTGGCGAAGCCTGCCCGACTGTCTTGCCGTGCTGGTCGACGGCGAACACCCGCAGGTCGTAGGCGATCGAAGAGGGCAGCTTGAGCGCGAGGGCGTCGAGGTCCGCCGTGCCTCGCGTGCCCGTGAACGAGCGGTCGAGCGTGGCCGGGCTGTCCACCCCGTTGTGGTCGCGGGTGGTGCCGTTCTGGTTGCTGACCATGTTGTAGGAGTTGTACATGTTCGGTCCGGGTGCGGAGAACTCCAGCAGCGTGCCAGTGGCACCCTTGACCCGCGACACGTCGTAGTGCACCGAGAATCGCGGCGCAGCCCGGGTCACCTCCAGCAGGTGACCGAACTCCTCGGATCCCTTCGCAGCCAGGGTCGGCGCCGCCGGGCGTTGCGACGGGTCACCGCCGTCGACCCGGACGGAGGCGAACTCGCCGTACACCGGGCCGCGCTTGGCGCCGCCTGCTGGGTTCTGGACGACACCGATGCCGTAGATGCCGCCGCCGGCGGAGAAGGCGTCGGCCGGGACGGTGACGGTGCCGCGAAGTCCCGTCAGCGGGGCGGTGTAGGAGGCGGAGAAGATGGGGGCCAACGCGGGGTTCCAGCGGCCGACTTGCGACACGACCAGCTGGGGCGAGCTGACGTTCCGCACGCCGGTCAGGTCGTAGCGCACCTGTACGGAGCGTCCCGCCTCGACCACGGGCTGGACCACCGGGGCGAGTGCTTCGGCGTAGCCGCCGTCGGTGGGGCCGAAGCTCAGCTGGTGGGTGGTGGAGGCCAGCACCTCGTTGCCGTGGCGCACCTCGAAGGTGAGCGGGACCTGACGGTCCGTCGCGGAGACGACCGGAAGTCCGGCGGCGGCCAGCATCTGCGTGGGGGTGAGCCTGATCGCCGGCACAGCGGAGGTGAACTCATGGTTCTTGATGCGCAGTGCGTAGCTCACGCCGTCCCGGTCGCTCAGGCCGGTGACGTCGGCGCCTATGGTCACCGGTCCCACCAGGCCCTCACCGGTGGCGCCGGCGCCCGTGCCCGGTCCGGCCAGGTCGATGTACCCGGGGTCGGTGACCTCCAGGTAGGAGCCACCGAGCCCGCCGATGGTCTGGCGATGCGCCACGGAGAGCCGGACGATCCGGGGCGTACCCGCACCGGCCCGGCTGCCGTGCGCCTCGGCCAGGACCGCCTGCACCGCGGCTGTGACGTCGAGCTGGGGACCGACGTGCAGCGGCCGGTCGATCTGCGGCGGAGTGGGCACTGCCCGGCCGGTGCGCTCCAGCAGCGCACGTACGTCCTGGGGCGACGGGTGCTGCCCGGTCAGCCGGGAGGCCTGCAGCACGACCGCCGCGGCGGCCGCGATCTCGGGTGCGGATGCCGAAGTGCCTCCGCTGAGGACCTCCGTCACCGACTGCGCGGTCTGGCCTCGGTGTTCGAAGGCGGGGATGCCGTCACTGGGCGCCGAGACGTCGACCCGGGTGCCGAATCCCGAGGAGAAGATCCCGGAGCCGTTGAGCCTGGTGGTCGCCCAGGTCCCGTTGCCCGACGCGGCTGCGCCGTTCTGCGGGGGCACGGCCAGTGTGTCGTCGGTCGTGGTGCCGCCCGCGGCGATCGCGCCGGAGTCCAGGACCTTGCTGGGCGTGGTTGACAGCTGGTCGTCGTCGATCCTGGTGGTGTCGGCGGCCTCGCGCGTCACGTCGGTCGCGGTGCTGCCGCCGTCGGGGCCGACGGCCGCGTTGGTGAACAACCGTGTCCCGTCGTTCGACGAGACCACCATGGTGATGCCGTACTGCTGCACGATCGACGCGATCACGGACTGCTGGACCGGGTCGTCCTCCAGGTAGCGTCCGGCGAACCCGAAAGCGTCGGTGCCGTAGCCCAGGCTGGCGGTGATCACATCGGGCCGCGGCTGCTGCCGGGCAGCAGCCAGCAGAGCCACCGCGATCTGACTGAACGTCGGCTGCTGCGGGACGACGAGCCGGTAGTCGGCCCCCGGGGCGATGCCCAGCAGGTCCGAGTTCCCGCCGCCCTGCATGCCCGGACGCTGCAGGTCGTGCGGAAGCGGCGCCATCACGGAGAAGTCCAGCAGCACCTCACCCAGCGCGGAGTCCTGCCCCCGGGTCGAGCCGGTCGGGTCGAGTGCGCCGGTCGCGTCCGCGGTGTAGGTGGGGATCAAGGGCATCGTCGGGATGTCCAGGTACCGCTGGCCGTTCTGGACGACGGTCGTCGGCCCCGCGGGGCCCAGGTTCGGCGTCGACGCGTCTGTGAGGTCGCCCACCGAGACGTTGGTGATGGTCTCGCCGGCGCCGGGCAGTTGCTGGAACTGCTGCTTCAGCAGGCTGTAGGCGCCTGTCGCGTCGACGCCGCCGGCGTTGAGGAAGCTCTGCAGCGAGGTGCCGAGAGCCGCGTTGCCGGGAACGCCGTCGGTGCCGGTCGCACCGCTGTCCTGCCCCCTCGCCGACGAGTCGGCCTTCCCTGCGGTGGCGCCCACTGAGGAGGGCAGCGGCACGGCGCCGGTGTTCATGGGGGAGACGGTCCGGTCGGGCTCGGCGTAGACGACCCCGGGTGCGGCGGCCAGCGCATGGGCGGCAGCAGAGGCGTCGCCGCCGGCCAGCTGGACGACCTGGACCTTGGACAGGTCGATCGCAGCGGATCCCAGCTTCGCCCTGGCGGCTGAGTGCAGCTGCCGGGCCTGGGCGGCGGTAAGACCCGGCACCAGCGGCCGCATGGAGACGGCGTGAGACCGGTGGAGTGCGGAGTTGACCGCGGTGTCCGAGGTCAACGGGGTACGGACCTGCAAACTGCGGTTCTTGCCCAGCGACTTGCCGGTCACGTGGGTGGCCGAGCCGAGCACCACAAGGACCTGGTGCGGGCCGTTCTTCGCCGACTGCGCGGGCATGGGCTGCTGGAACGAGCGCCACGGACCGAGCGCCGAGGACCCGGGTATGCCGGGCAACGCGCCTCCCGAAGCCGTACCTTTCACACCGGAATCGACCGCAGAGGTCTTCGCTCCGGTGGCCGACGCGTACTGCTCGGGTGCGGCGAGCAGTACGGCCGCACTGGCTATGGCGAGGCCGCGAGCGAACGCTCGTCTCCGCCGTTTCATGGGCACTCCACTTCTTACAAGCGAACTCGGGGAAAGCAAAGACAAGGCGCTGCCCCCGAACAGCGCCCACGCTGCGGGGAATCTTTCAACCGGGAAAGGCCGCCACAAGATGAGCAGGGTGGCGTACTTCTGCCAACCGGCAGGAAGTCGCCACCGAAACGGCGAAGCTCCACGGCATTTACCGGCTTTGAGTCGGTGTTGTCGACATGGTGTCGGTAGCTGATGGCAGCCAGGGCGTTTCACTGCGCGCAGCCGGTGGTTGGGGTGCGCCGGCCCTCTTTTGTGTCACGACGCACCGTCCGGCGGATACACGCCCTGATCGTGCCCGCCGACGTTCGGCAGCCGCAGCCCGCCGCGCTCTCGGCGGGCTACTCCGGTTGCCTACGACATCATCACGTTTTCCCATGCCGCAGAGCCGACCAGTCTGCGGGTGCTAGGGGGCTCAGCACACGCCATAAGGGGCGGCCGTCCATGGCTGGCCGTGACAAGCTGTCAGCGCATCCGAACGGAACCTGCGTGCTTGCTTCATGGCGTCGGTCAGTGAAGAGGCCGACCTGAGCGGGGTGCCGCATCATCCTCCTCTGCCGTGCCACGTGAAGCGGGGGCGAACAGCCGGTCTGCCCCCGGAGAGCCGGCTCCGCCCGGGCGACGGTGGAGTCGGAGATGACCGCGACGACACGGGTCGAGCTCGAGTTTTCCGAGGGTCCGCCTTTCGAGCCAGGCGTCACCGGAAGTACGGATCGTCTCGCATCAGCGGATGCGGCGGAGGGCGTCGGGCGCACGGTCGGCCAGAACGGGGTAACCGTCGAAGGCCACGACGAGGTCGGCTTCGGCAAGCAGGGAGCGCAGGACGTGCACGATGCCGTCCGTCCCGTCGAGGGCCAGGCCGTAGGCGTAGGGTCGGCCGACGCATGCGGCTGCGGCACCGAGGGCGAGGGCCTGGATGATGTCTGCTCCCGTGCGGACGCCGGAGTCGAACACGATGGGCAGGCCGTCGGCGCCTCGACCACGGCAGGTAGGGCGTCGAGGGCGGGCAGGCCGCCCTTGGCCTGGCGGCCGCAGGCCAGTTCGGCGGCACGCTCGGCTAGCCGGATGCGACTGGGCCCCGGCCATTGTCGGTCGGGGCCTCGCTCCTGAGCACGGCGCGGGCGACCCCACCGGTTGTCGGTCCCCTGACACGGCAGCATGATGGGGACGAAGGCAGCAGCCACAGGCCTTGGCGGCATTCGTCTCCGGTGTCTGTCCGGAACTCCGACTCGCATGGCCACGAGGTCAGTGCAGCAGTGCGGTGCTTGCCGGAACGAGTGAATTGGGGTCACTGCCCAGGCACAACGCCTGCATGCTGCCCGCTCAGGTGCGCATCCTCGGTGGTGGGTGAGTCTCCGCGTGCGACCGTTGACTGTCGGTGGCCCCGATCACCTGGCACCTCGCCGGCCTGCGGCGCCGACCTCGGGCCGCCACCGGCTGAGACGACGACCCTCGTGACGGTCGGCGCCGACCAGTGCTGTGAACATCTGCCCACGGGCCCCTCACCAGCAGGCTGACCAACCGCTCGCCTCCTCACCACCTCGTCGCCGGACAACAGACAGAACACTGCGACTACGCCCACGGTCCCGTTCATCGGCTCGAGCGCGCACGAACACTGACGGGCACCCAGGTCAGGCGGTGGTCGTGGCGCGGGGGAAGAAGACGCGAACGGGCAGCAGCAGCCCGACGAGCGACAGAACGCTGAACACCACTTGGTGGACATGGTCCTTGCCCGGCGGCAGCCCTCCCGCCAAGTGGGCGATCCAGAAGGCCGGGTAGTACCACTGTGCGTACCACGCCCACCGTTCCCCGCAGCGGGACGGTACGAGGGTGATCAATACACCGAACAGGCCCATGCCGATCGCGGCCGCACCGTCGGCCCGCATGAGTTGCTCGTCGCCGGCTCCCGGTGCGACCGCGGCGACGACACCGAAGATCAGGATGCCGATACCGACGATGAGTAGGCAGGTCCAGCTGCCTTCAGGCGCGCGCTGTTGTGCTGCATGCGCGATTCGTATCCGCTTCCGGCGAAGGAGACGCAGAGCCTCTGCCGTGACCGAGGGTGCCGAGGCCGGACGAGGCGATTGGGGCGGAGTGCTGCAGGCTTCCGGGTGCGGAGGAGGGGGCCCAGCCGGTTGTCGGCGTGGGCTGAAAGAGGTCTCGGTGGCCGAGTCTGCCTTGAGCCACGATGCCCGTATCGTCAGCCGTCAACTCGCCCCTCGGACACAGAGAGAGTTGCCCCACGACGCCCTGTTCTTGGGCAGGGGGTATTGGCACCCGCTTTCGGCTCCCGGCCGGGGCGGGTGTTCGTCGTTTCGGTTCGGCTTCTCTGCCTTCGCCGGATTGTCGCTGGGCTTTGGTCAGCTGATGGTGATCTCTTCTGCCTGGGGTGTGTTCGCGGCCAGGGTCCTGGCCGCTGGGTCGTAGGTCAGGATGATCTCCTCGCTGCGGAGGTGGGCGATCGCCTGGGCGGGTGTGGGTTGCACCGCGTCACGGCTGACGGACGCCGACCCGGGAGGATCCAGACGGCTGGTGAGACGGAGGCGCAGGGCCGGCAGATGTGGCAGAACGTGGTCTTCGCGGACGTAGGTGTTGGGGATGCGGCCGGGGTCGGGGCGGGTGGTGCTGGTGTGACCGTGGCGGCAGCGGTAGCCGGCCGCCGGGGCCCGCCATGCCACACCGGGCGCGCCCACGAGCGAAGATCCGCGCGACAGGGCCCCGGTGTCCGGCCGGGAGGACGCACATCGCTTCCCGGCCGCAGGGCTGTCCCGGCGGCGGGCCCGTCATGCCACCGGGCCTTCACCGGCCGTTCAACGCTCCGGCTCCAGGGCCACCTCACCGAAAGCACGGCGGGAGGCGCGGCGCCACCGGCTGGCGGGGAGCGCGGGTCGCAGTGCGGCGTAGGCGCTGCAGTACTTGGTGAAGACGGCGGGGCGTATCCCGTGGGCGTGCAACAGGCGGTCCGCCTCGGTGAGATGCCCAGTGGTCTTGGTCTCGACGAGAACGAGGTCGTCCGTGCACCGCACGGTGCGCCCAGTGCGCACGTCGTCGCAGACCAGTGCCGCGTCGCAGGTGATGCGCTCGCCGTCGGCCACGAAGGTGGCGCGAATGTAGTCGGTGCACAAGGACGGTTCGAGGACTGCCGGGGCGCCGATGCCGTACGCGGTGCGCAGGGTGTCGGCGAGGAACCCCCGGCAGTCGGGGTCGAGCGGGGTGGCCGCTCCGGTCAACGGACGGCGGCGTTTGACGGTGTCGCCGCGCGGCCCCTTGAGCTTGATCTCGAACTGCCGCTCACCCGTGTCTGTGTAGACCCGTTCCCGGATCTTGAAGCGGAGCCGGCGGCCCTGCCGGTGGTCGTGGAAGGAGCGGAGCTCGGGGGTGTCGTAGTAGACGGAGTGGTAGCGGAAGGCACGTCGGCCGTCTATGGCGAGGGCGCGGAAGGGGCCGCCGGGCCGGTGCGGGTCGGTGAGCCGGCCGACGATGCGCAGGAAGGTGTTCGCGGGCACCAGGTAGCTGTGGTCGAAACGCGCGAGGAGAGCCGCCCGTTCGTTGAGTTCGTCGAGCGAGATCGGGCCGGCGCCGTGGGCGGCGTCGCCGATGGCGCGGACCGCAGCGGCGGAGCGGACCGTTGCGGTGGTCATGCGCTTTCCCAGGTGGGTGTGGTCCGGTGGGCGGGTCCGGCGGCGGGCACGGGGCCCCGGTCGGCCGGGGTCGCTGTGCTCTCGCGGTAGCGGACGTCGACGACGGTGAGGTCCCGGACGAAGTCGACTTCCATGACCGTCCAGTGGAGGGGCTCACCTAGGCGCCGTGCGAGGTCGGTGCGGAGCGCGGCCGGGTCCTCGTGGACGGTGTCGAGAGTGACGACGGCGCGCCGGGTGTCGGCGAGGAGGCGGGGGCTGTCGGCCGCCCAGACGATGAGGAGCAGGGTGGCGCACAGCCCGCCGGTGAGCGCGAACGGCAGCCTCGGCAGTCCGCAGAGCAGGCCGAGGACAAGGGTGGTGAAGTAGTAGGCGACTTCTTCGTGCTGCACGGCGTCGGAGCGGAGTCGCACGATCGAGAGCACGCCGAAGAGGCCGAAGCCCAGGGCCGCCCCGCCGCTGCGCACCTCGGCGAGGGCGGTGACGACGGTGAAGAGGCCGGTGTTCAGGGCGAGATAGGCCGGCACGAGGTCGCGCCGACGGTGGCGCGGATAGTAGATGGCGAAGGTCAGCACGCCGACGGCGGCGAGGTCGAGCCCGAGGTGGGCAGCGAGATGCCGTAACAACTCCATGACTGCACTCCCTGTAAGTACCGAGGCCGGAAGGCCCCGAAAGACCGGAACGAGAGACAGACGGTAGGTGAACACATGGCGAACATGTATTCGCTTGTGGAGAAACGATGCGCCTCCTTGATGGCCTTCGGCACCAATTGACCGGAGGCGCACATCTCCTGTCGCGTTCGCCTCTCTTGCCGACCGCCTTCGACTGGAGTTGGCCCGGGAGGGATTGGAGCGTCTCCGGATCGCGCGGGAGACGGTCGCCGAAGTGCTGGTGGAGTTGGTGCCAGAGAAGCGCGGGCGCGATCGATCCCCACCGGCCAACCGTGGCTGAGCCGGTGGCGTCGGCGTATGCAGGGGCCGAGCGACAGGTCATCGGAGTGCTGACCGTGCCGAACTGGCAGTCCGGGATGGGGCCGGAGATCCTGCCGAGGGTGTATCAGGACATCGTGGAGGTGGTGGCGGAGGCGCCGGGGCCGGTCCGCGCCAAGCGGATCGTGCCGAGGATCGGGCTGCAGGTCGAGACCGGGAAGATCGAGGCCACGCGGGCGAAGTTGAAGCGGCTGGTGGAGCGGGGGCTGGCTGGACGAGGATGTCCCGGGGCCTGTTCACTTTGGCCCCCGTCGGGGCGGTGCTTCGCCCAACTCCCGTCAACAGTAGGGCACTTCCGCGCCTACATTCGAAGGCGCGACCCAAACGATGCTGGACGGGAAGAGCCTTGAAGATGACACCGTACGACACTGATGCCGCCGCTGACCCCTTTGCCGCTCCCTCAGCGCCTTCGAGATGCTGACCACCTCGCTGTCAGACAGCGATGCGGGCACCTGGACCCACACTGAACTGGAGGAATACCTGGACGGCCGGGCGGGAACTGCTTCGCCTGCTGCTGCAGGGCCGCCTCGAGCTGCGCGCGGTGCGAGAGGAGGAACAGGTTCGTTCCGGTGGCGGCCCGGTCGTGGTGGGGCCGGAAGGCCGTGTGCGGCCCTGGCGGGAGACCGGACACGCGCGCTGGCCGGCCACCGTGTTCGGGATGGTCCGGGTCACCCGGGTCGCGCCCACCGAGGCCGGGGCGCGGGCAACGTCCATCCCGCCGACGCCGTGCTGTCCCTGCCGGCGGGCCGGGGCTACGACGAGCAGACCGCCTTCCCCGACACCGCTTGACTGATCAACCGCATCGGATGTCTGTCTCCGCACGGGCGGCACTGTTCGCCGTTCCGCTCCCGACTGAGGTGGTCCATACACCTCGCCCACGCCGCTCTCGCTCACAGGTCCGAGCCGGGCTCCGGTGTCCTGGCCTTCCTGATCGCGGCCTCGACGCGGACCGCGTCCGCCGTGGCCCGTACCTCGTGCACCCGGACGGCCCAGGCTCCCTGAGCGGCGGCGATCGCGGATGCGGCGGCGGTCGCCGCGTCCCGGGCGCGTGGCGGTCGGGGATCGCCGGTCGACGGGTCCGCCGGCAGCGTGCCCAGGAATCGCTTGCGGGAGGCCGCGACCAGGAGCGGACGGCACAGCCGTCGCCAGGCGTCGAGCCCGGCCAGCAGAACCCGGTCGTCCGCCCGGGTTCTCGTGACGATGCCCAGTCCGGGGCCGTTGATCATCTGACTCGGAGCAGGGGGCTTCAGTCGCCCGGCGGGTTGGGCGACGCGCTGATCTGCTTGGCGTAGGTCTGGGTGTACTTCGGGATCAGTGTCTCGATCCGGTTGACGTAGTTCTGTGTCTCGGGGATCTGTGGGATGCCCTGGGCCTTGAGTACCGCGTTGGGGCCGGCGTTGTACGCGGCGAGTGCGAGCTGGGTGGGGTCGCCGGGGACGCCCTTGACCTCCTTGAACAGGTGGCACATGTAGGCGCCCTGGGCCGGAATGGCGTCTTGTGGGTTCCACACGTCGGCCCGGCCGTCGCCGGTGTAGTCCTTGCCCCACTCCGCCCAGGTCGAGGGTTGGAACTGCGCGATGCCCTGGGCTTTGCCGGAGTCCGCCTTCGGATTCCAGTGGCTCTCCGCGTCGAGTTGCGCGGCCAGCATCGGAACGCTCAGCTCCGGGCAGGTCTTGGTGGCTGACTGAACGGTCGCCAGATACTGACCGGGAATGGTGGGCAGTGCGGGCGGTCGGGTCAGCCACCAGACGGCACCGAGGACAGCGGCGATGACGAGTACGGCTGCGAGGGCCAGACCCACCAGACACCCTCGGCGGCCGGAGCGCCTGGTTTCTGTCTCCGCCGGAGAAAATCGGTACGTCGTGGCGGGCGACGACACCCCCCAGTCGAGATGTGCGGGCTGCTGACCTTGCCGCCACACCTCGCCGCTGTCGGTCGCTCCGGTTTGCTGCTCTTGCACGTGCCCAGTCCGTCCGGTCGGTCGTCGGATGCTCTGTCGATGACGGGTAGGACGCATAGGGCGTCACGTTAGTTGCAAGATCACGCAAATGAGCAGGTGCGTGGGGGGATTGCCACACGAGGGAACCCGCCTCGGCCGCCCGCCGCGATACCTGCACCAGCGCCGCAGATTTGAGGGCTCCTGCCCGGACGGCCCTCAAGACGGAGACCTTTAGCGGACGCTGTCCGGATCACCTGTGTGACGTGAGGCTGCGCAGAGGTGCTTCATCGGCTTGCCGGGCCAGGCGCCGCCCGGCCGGACAGCAGCAGCGAGGCACACGCGCTGCAGGACAGCACCCGTTCCCGGCCCTGGCAACGCCCGCGGATGCGGTGAGGAGGCCGTGGCCGAACGGCAGCCGCACTCCGGGCGATCGGGAGGAGCTGATGCGGAAACCTTCGAAGATGAGCACGACACGCGCCGGGGGATAAGCGCCCCATTCTTCCTGAGCGTCGGCCTCTGCCTGCTTGCCGGGTCGCCGGGTGTCGAGCCTGGGCACCCAGGCCGAGGGCCGCGTCGTCCTCAGAGTGCCGAGCGCCCTGGCGGATACTCGGCCCCTGCGCCGTAGACCCGGGCCGCCTCGCACACCACGTCTGTATGCAGACCACCGACGAGTGGACGCCGGAGCACGAAGGCGTCTGGTGAAGCTTCTGACCGGGCGGATCAGCGACAGCCGGTCGGCCGCGCTGCGGGTCATCTGCCTGCTTTGCGGCTATGCCCTGGTCATCCTCGGCGCCCTCAGCCTGATCCGAGTGCCGTGGGAAAAGCTCCTGCTGGGCGGCGCGCTGACCGGAGTGATCCTCGGGATCGCCGCGCAGCCGGTCCTCGGCAATATCTGCGCTGGTCTGGTACTGCTCGTCTCGCACCCTTTCGCGATCGGTGAGCGGATCAGCATTCAGTCCGGACCCCTCGGAGGCCGGATCGAGGGCGAGGTGACGGACATGACCCTGTTGTTCGTCCAACTCCATACGGAGGACGGTCAGGTGTTGCTGCCCAACAACGCTGTGCTCGGCGCGGCCATCGGCCCACCCGCTCGCGAGGCTGTCGCGCAGTGACAGCTGACGGGAGGCCGTAGTCGGCCGACCGCTTTCGGTGGGTTCTCTCCGATCGCGCTCCGGCGGCTATACAGGAAAGGGCACCCCTGCTGCCGCAGCTGCCCTCCAGCACATCCGAGATCCTCACGTCGGCCACGCCGCATGGGAACTTCCGGGGCTTGTCGAACGTCACCACGGTGGGACCCAGCGGGGGTCCGAACAGAAGTGGAGCATGGGCGATGAGCGGGACGAGATTCGCGCCGGACCGGGGCCTGACCAGCCGCATGGTGGCCACGATGTTCATGATCGGCTTGCTCTACGTGGTCTTTGTCGGGGCGCTGTTCGTGCTGCTACGCGGTGCCTGGCCGCTGGTGGCCGTCATCGCGGGTGGCATTTTCATCGCGCAGTTCTGGTTCAGCGACAAGATCGCCACGTTCAGCATGGGCGCTCGTGAGGTCACCGAGCAGGAGTACCCGGAACTGCACGGCGCGGTCGATCGTCTCTGTGCCCTGGCCGACATGCCCAAGCCCCGGGTCGCCGTCGCCGACAGCGACGTCCCGAACGCATTCGCGACCGGCCGCAATGCGAACAATGCTGTGATCTGTGCCACCACCGGCCTGCTGCGCCGTCTGGAGCCGGAGGAGCTGGAGGGCGTGCTCGCGCACGAGCTCTCGCACGTTGCACACAAGGACGTCGCCGTGATGACGATCGCCGGGTTCCTCGGCGTGATGGCCGGCTTCCTTACACGGATGGGCCTTCAGTTTGGTCTGTGGGGCGGGTTCGGTGACCGCCGCGACGACCGTGACGACGAGGGCCTGGCCCTGCTGGTGGTCATCGCGGTCAGCGCCGTCGTCTACGCGGTCAGCTTCCTGCTGACACGCCTGCTGTCGCGCTACCGCGAGCTGTCCGCCGACCGCTCGGCGGCGCTGCTCACCGGCCGCCCCTCCGCGCTGGCCTCGGCGCTCACCAAGGTCACCGGCGCGATGGGCGCGATCCCGACGCGCGACCTGCGCCAGGCCGAGCCGTTCAACGCCTTCTACTTCGCCCCGGCTTTCTCCGCGCGGCAGAGCGCGGGCAACCTGCTCTCCACCCACCCGACGCTGGAGCAGCGACTCGACCAGCTCGGCCGCATCTCCGCCGAGCTGGGCCGCTGACGCCCGACGCCCTGACCAGGAAGGAACAGCTCCGCCATGGGCTTTCTCGGCACGCTGCTCGGCCGCACCAAGCCCGTCAGACCCGACCTCGACCAGCTCTTCGGCCTGCCCTCCGCCGCGATCACCCTCCAGGCTGCAGCCGGCTTCACTCCGACCGGCCTCGGCTCGGTGTGCTTCGCTGCCGCAGAGGGCGGCGCCTTCGCCCAGGTCCAGCAGGACGTTCAGGCGCTGCTCAACGCCGACCAGGGCACCCCGGTCGAGATCAGCCGCGACAGCTACGGCTACACCTGGCTGCTCTCCCGACAGTCGCCGGACGACATCGTCTCCCTTGTCAACGACCTGCACGCGGTGAACACCGCCCTGCAGGACAACGGCTTCGGCCCGCAACTGCTGTGCTCTCTGGTCGCTTTCGCCAACCCGGAGGGCCGCAGGCTCGCGCTCGTGTACTTGTACAAGCGGGGAACCTTCTACCCCTTCTCGCCACTGCCAGGTGAAAAACGCGACAACGCGATGGAGCTCCAGGTGAAGACGGTGATCGGCAACGACCTGCGCGTCGAACAGGATCTCGGCCGCTGGTTCCCGCTCTGGAGTGCGCCCGGGCTGTGACATCCCGCGCCCAGGGCCGCGTGGGTCTGGCGCGGTGGAAACGGCTGGCGCTCCGCGCCTGATGCGCTGGTCAAGACCGGCCTGGTGGCCGAGGAGGCTGTTATGGCTGTGCCTCGCGCGGGTCCAGGGAGTCAGCGAGCTCGGCCCCCAGCCGTGCCGAGTCCGTCGGGCCGGCGATGACGGTGGCGCCAGCGGCCCAGGTGGGCCAGATCTCCTCGATGGAGAAGTCGAAGGAGATGGCCATGTCCTGGTAGACGCGGTCGCCGGGCCGCATGTCGTAGACCGGGCCGACGACCCGCAGGAAGTTGCGGATGCTGGACCGGGCGATCTTCGCCCCCTTGGGCCTGCCGTTCGAGCCCGAGGTGTACATGATGTACGCCAGCGGGCCCGCACCTCTCGGCGTCTTCAGGCGGCCGTGTGGACGGCAGCAGCGTCCACTCCTCGACGCATCCGTCGATCTCGATGACCGGGCACGGTGCGCCGGATGCCAGGGCGGAGGTGGTGAGCAGGGCATCGACGCCGGCATCTCGGAGGATGAAGTCCACCCGGTCGACGGGCGTCGCCGGGTCGACCGGTACGAACGCCGCGCCCGCTTTGCACACGCCGAGCAGGCTCGCGTACATCTCGACCGGCCTCGGCAAGAGCAGCGCCACACTGCTGTCCGAGCCGAGGCCGAGACCACGCAGCCGGTGGGCGATCTGGTTGGCCCGGGCGTCCAGTTCGGCATAGGTCAGCCCGCTGCTCTCCGCAATCGAGGGCGACGGCGTGCGGGGTCCGGTTGCAGGAGTCCTCGAAGAAGCGATTCAGGTTGCCTACTGCCGGGCAGGTGCCGTCCCGGTCCGGGGCGACGGCGACGCGTTGGTGTCAAAGGTCGTGTGGTGTCCCCTGGAATGCAGTTCCGAAGCATGCCAGTGGCGCCAGGTTCCGCTGTGCCTCACAACATGGGGAGGTTGACGGTGGCCCCCTCCGGTGAGGGAGAACCGGAGGGGGCGAGCCGATGCGGTCAGGCGGTGGCGAACTCCGGGGCGATGCGCGCCGCTGCGGCCGCCGCGTGGCGCTTGACCTGCTGTTCGTCAAGGTGGTCCAGGCCGAGGTCGGTCATGAGCCGTTCGGCCTGCTGGCGCGCCAGTGCCTCCAGGGTGTTGGTCAGGCTCTGGTTGTCGATCGGCTGCCCGGACTCCTTCAGCTTCCGGGTAGCCTCCCAGGCAGCCGCGTGGCCGGCCTGCTCCTCGGTGACGTTGCGGTCCAGGCCGGTGCCGCCGTAGATGACGGTGTGGGCGTCCTTGTACTGCCTGATGCTGTGCTGAGACACGGTTTCTCCTCGTCTAGGGCCCGACCGGTCTCTTGCCTGCCGGACGGGCACCACACCAGAAAAACTCGGCGCGGCCGACCCCCGCCCGGCAAACACCCCCGAACGGGTGGCCTCTAGTGCTCTGACCACATACGTTCACCGGCTTGAGCGACCGTGAGGTCGTGGGGGCCAGGCTCGTGGCTGGGGCGTCCGCTTGTGCTCAGCTCGTGCAGCCGCCTTCCAACAGCAGCGATCCGTTGATCTTGGCGTTCCCAGCCGAGCTTGCAGGCGATGCCGAGGCAGTTCTGGCGGTCATGCCTGCTTCCCGCTTCCGGCCGCTTGAGCCGTTTTCGGTCGTTGTGGAGGGTCAGCATGTGTCCATTCCTGGCCGTCTCTACAAAGACGAGCCGCCGGCAGAAGCGGTAGCGTCGCTCTCGTCGCGTCAACGTCAACTTCTGCACTGCTTGTACTCAAGGCACTGCGACGGGATGGTCAGGCAGCGCCACCTGGCGGAGGTCGTTGGCTCCACGGACCCGTGGGTCGTCCCGTTCGTCGTGCAGTTGGTCGGCGAGTACGTCTTGGAGATCCTGGTCGTCATCCGCGATGAGCTTCGTAGTCTCGCCGCACCGGGCACCCGAAGCCACCTCGCTTACGGGCAGTTCATCATTGATAACCCGGCCTTCTTCGCGCGCACTCAGCGACGGGTCGTGAGCTACTGGAGCTGCTACTACCGTTCCGCCTATTCGACTTTCCGCGGCTACCCGGGATGCAGTCTTCTTGATCTTCTAAGGTCCGCAGCCTCGGACAGAGCAGGGCACCCCCGGCCCAACCTCACCCCTGCCGGAACCAGGCTGGACGGCTACTGCTAGAGCTGGCCGGGCAAGTTCGAGATCGGTCAGGCTGCGGCAGCGAGAGGGCGTCCGCCCCATCGGATGCCCTTCTCGCTGCGGATCCGGGCGCGCTCACGACGTTGAGCTGCGAGGACGTCGGGGTGTCGGGCGTTCTTGTTGCGCCAGCCGAGGTAGGCGTGCAGCGCCCGGGTCTGGACCGTGTGGTTGCGGTGATTGGAGTTGGCGACCGTGACCTGCCGCAACGGGCCGAAGTGGGCCTCGATCGGGTTCGCCCAGGATGCGTAGGTCGGCGTAAAGCACAGCTCGACCCGGTGTTTCTTCGCCCAGCGACAGATCTTCTCGCCCTTATGAGCGGACAGGTCGTCCAGGATCACGTAGATCGGGGCACCGTCAGGGCGGGCGGCCCGGATCGACTTCAGCGCGGCCAACGACTTCGCAGCGCCCTTCTTGCAGCGGTTGACGCCCCAGAGGGTGTCGTCGCCGACCGAGTAGCACCCGTGGAAGTACCGGACACCATGGGTGCGGTGGTACGTGGCCGGGTGCCGCTCGGGGTGGCCGGCAGCAGCCCAGCCCGCCCCTCCAGTGGGACGGATACCGAGCGGGCCGAACTCGTCGAAGGCAAAGACCCGGTCCGGGAAACGGTCCAGGACCTCCTCGATCCGGTCCAACTTCACATCACGGTCCGGATCTGGGGACTCCTTCCAGGTCTTGGTGCGCTGGAAGGTGACGCCGCGGCGGGCGAGCAAGCGGCGTAACGTATCGCGGCCGATGCGGATGACCCGGCATGCACTTTGCGCAGGTAGGCGAGCAGCTTGCGGATCGACCAGCGGGTTAAGGGCTGCCCGAGCTTGGTCGGGCGGATGGTGGCCGTCGCGACGACGAAGTCCTCGTCGTCAGGGCTGAGCAGACACCCCATGACATTTGAGGTCAAGCGGCCTGGAGGTGGGCGTGGTGCGACCAGGCGGTCGCCTCGTCGTAGAGGGTGCGGGACTT
>NZ_JBEPBF010000165.1:0-19064 GCF_040298985.1 Streptomyces sp. NPDC001093
GGCGGCGACGCGGCCGCGCTGTGGCGCTCGCTGCTGCCCGTGCCCCGCGCCGGGCAGGACGGCGCCGACGGCCTGGCGGGACGGCTGGCCCGGCTGCCGGAGGCCGACCGCGCCGACCGTCTCCTGGCCCTGGTCCGCGAGGAGGCCTCCCGCGCCCTCGGTCTGCGCTCGGCGGAGTCCGTCCGCCCCGACCTGCCGCTGCGCGACCTCGGCATGGACTCGGTGACGGCGGTGGAGCTCCGTAACCGCATCGGTGCCCGCCTCGGCTCCCGGCTCCCGGCCACCCTGCTGTTCGACCACCCCACCCCGGCCCGCCTCACCGAGCACCTGCTGGCCACCGTGATCGCGACGAGCGGCCCCACCGCCGGCCGTCCCGCGTCCGCCGCGCCTCACACCCGCGCCGCGGCGCACGACGAGCCGGTCGCCCTGGTGGCCATGGCCTGCCGCCTGCCGGGCGGCGTGGGCGACCCCGAGGAGCTGTGGCAGCTGGTCGCCGAGGGCCGTGACGCGATCGGCCCCTTCCCGGCCGGGCGCTGGGACGTCGAGTCGCTGTACGACCCCGACCCGGAGGCCCCGGGCAAGTCCTACGCCCGCGAAGGCGGCTTCCTGGACGACATCGAGTCCTTCGACGCGGGCTTCTTCGGCATCACCCCGAAGGAGGCCGCCGCCATGGACCCCCAGCAGCGACTGCTCCTGGAGACCGCGTGGGAGGCGCTGGAGCGCGCCGGGATCGTGCCCGCCGAACTGGCGGGCAGCACCACCGGCGTGTACGTCGGCATGTTCGGCAGCGACTACCTTTCGGGCTCCCGACTCGACCAGCTGGACGGATACGTCGGCACCGGGTCGGCGCTCAGCGTGGCCTCGGGCCGGCTGGCGTACGCGCTCGGGCTGCACGGCCCGGCGCTGACGGTGGACACGGCCTGCTCGTCATCGCTGGTCGCGGTGCACCTCGCGGCGCAGGCGCTGCGGTCGGGCGAGTGCGACCTCGCGCTGGCCGGCGGTGTGACGCTCATGGTGACCCCGCAGACCTTCGTGGAGTTCAGCCGGCTGCGGGGCCTGTCCCCGACCGGCCGCTGCCGCTCCTTCTCCGACGACGCCGACGGCGCCATCTGGGCCGAGGGTGTCGGCATGCTCGTACTGAAGCGGCTGAGCGACGCGCGGCGGGACGGCGACGAGGTGCTGGCGGTGCTGCGCGGCACGGCCGTCAACCAGGACGGCCGCAGCCAGGGCCTGTCCGCGCCCAACGGCCCGGCGCAGGAACAGGTGATCCGGCGGGCCCTGGAGCTGTCCGGCCTCGAACCCGCCGACATCGACTACGTGGAGGCGCACGGCACGGGCACGACGCTGGGCGACCCGATCGAGGCGAACGCCTTGGCGCAGGTCTTCGGTGACACCCGTCCCCGGCACCGCCCGCTGTACCTGGGCTCGTTGAAGTCCAACCTCGGGCACACGCAGGCCGCCTCGGGCATCGCCGGGCTGATCAAGGTGGTGCAGTCGCTGCGCCACCGGATGCTGCCGGCCACCCTGCACGCCGGCACACCGAGTCGGCACGTCGAGTGGGACGGCAGCGGCCTGCACCTGCTGCAGGAGGCCGTGCCCTGGCCGGCGGCGGGGGAGCGGGTCCGGCGGGCCGGGGTCAGCGCCTTCGGAATCAGCGGGACCAACGCCCATGTGATCGTCGAGGAGCCCCCGCCGTCCGCGCCGGCGCCCGAGCCCGCAGGCGAACTCCCGCCGGGAAGGCGACTGTTCGTGCTGTCCGGGCGGAGCGAGGCCGCGCTGCGGGGGCAGGCCACACGGCTGGCCCGGCACCTCACCGGTGACACCGCGCTGCCGGACGTCGTCTACACCCTGGCCCGGCACCGGAGTCACTTGGCCTGGCGGGTGGCGGTCACGGCGGGCGACCGGGACGAACTGCGCGCCGCGCTCGACGCCGTGGGCAGCGGACGGGTGCGACCGGCCACGCCGCGCGAGGCGGAGACGGGCAAGGTGGCCTTCGTCTTCGCCGGGCACGGTGGTCAATGGCCGGGCATGGGCCTGGAGTTGCTGTCCGGATCGCAGGCCTTCCGCGAGGAGCTGACCCGGATCGACGAAGCGGTGCAGCGGCACGTCGGCTGGTCGGTGCTCAACGCGCTGCGAGCGCCCGAGGAGTTCTCCCCGCTGCACCGGACCGAGTGCCTGCAACCGGTGCTGTTCGCGGTCAACGCGGCGCTGGCGGCCGCGTGGCGGGACCTCGGCGTCACCCCGGACGCCGTGGTCGGGCACAGCCTGGGCGAGATCGCCGCCGCCTACAGCGCGGGCGCCCTCGGCCTGGACGACGCCGTATCCGTGGTGGCCGGGCGGGCCCAGGCCGTCGTCCCGCAGGTCGGTCAGGGCGGTATGGCCGCGGTGGAACTGCCGCGGGCGCAGGTCGAGGAACTCCTCGCCCCTTACGCGGACCGGCTGTTCGTCGCCGCGGTCAACAGCGCGGGCTCCACGGCCGTCTCCGGCGCCGCCGACGCGCTGGCCGAGCTGCGCCGCGGGCTCGAGGAGCGGGGGATCGCCGTACGACGGCTGTCGACGCCGTTCGCCTCGCACACCCCGCTGATGGAACCCCTGCGCCAGGAGCTGCTCGACCGCTTCTCCGGCATCCGGGGCGCACGGGCGTCGACCCCGCTGTACTCGACGGTGCTGGCCGAACCCGTCTCCGGCGACCGGCTGGACGCCGACTACTGGTACGCCAACCTCAGGCAGCCCGTCCGTTTCGCCGACACCGTCCGACGGATGCTGGACGACGGCTACCGCTACTTCGTCGAGCTCAGCCCGCACCCGTCGCTGCTGTCGTCCATCGAGGCGGTGGCCGCCGAAGCCGGCATCGACGTGGCCGGCGTCGGCTCGCTGCACCGTCAGCAGGACGGCCCCGACGTCCTGCTGCGCAGGGTGGGCGAGTTGTACGTCGCGGGCCACACGCCCGACTGGCCGGCGCTGTTCCCCCAAGGCCGTCGCGTCGATCTGCCGACGTACGCCTTCGCCCGCGAACGCCACTGGCTCACACCCGCCCCGGCCATCGCCACGGGCTCCTCACCGCTCCTCGGCACGCACGTCCAGTCCAGCGACGAGCCCGACCGGCACCTCTTCCAGAGCGACATCGACCTGCGCGACAGCCGCTTCGCCTATCTGAGCGACCACCGGGTCAACGGTGAGGTCTGGCTGCCCGGTGCCGCCTTCCTCGACATGGTGCTGGAGGCCGCCACTGCGGTGCAGGACGGTCGCCAAGTTCAGCTGAGCGAGATCGTGTTCGTGCAGCCGTTGCGGATGGATCCCGAACGGCCCGTACGGGTGCAGCTGGTACTGCGGCCCGCCCAGGACGGCTTCCGGTCCTTCACCGTCGCCTCCGCGGCCGCCGGTGAGCGGCGCCCGCGGTGGGAGCGGCACGTCAGCGGACGCGTCGCGGTGACCGGCGAGCAGCCCCCGGCCGACGAGCGGCACGACGCCGTACGGCTCGCCGCCGCGCGTGAGCGGTGCACGCAGGACGTGGACCTGCCGTCGGTGTACGCCGGGCTGACCACCCTCGGCATCGACTACGGCCCCGCCTTCCGAGGCCTGGAGCACGGCCGCCGCGGGCACTCGGCGGCCCTGGCGCGACTGGCCGCCAGGCCCGCCGCGGGTCACCTGCTGCACCCTGCCGTGCTCGACGCCGCGTTCCACACCGCGGCCCTGCCCGGGGACGCGCCCGAGGGCCGGGCGTTCGTGCCCGCCGGGGCGGGACGGTTGCGGTTCACCGGCCTGCGCACCGCGCCTGCCTGGGCCGGCTGCGAAGTGCGCTCCATGTCCGGCGACACCGCCACCCTGGACCTCAGGATCTGGGACGAGGACGAGCAACTCCTCCTGGAGATCGAGGAGTTCCGGCTGGTCGCGCTCTCACCGCTGGAGGGCTCCCTCTTCGAGACCCGCTGGCATCAGCGCCCGGTGGCGCAGGAACCGCCGGTGAAGGGCAGCTGGCTGATCCTGGCCGACGACACGGGAGTGGCGGATGCCCTCGGCGAGCGGCTCGGCTCCTCGGTGCCGCACGTCGTCGCCCGCAGGGGCAACGCCTTCGCCGTCGAGGGACGGGGACGCTACGTCCTCGATCCGGCCGACCCCGACCACCTTTCCCGGCTGCTGGAGGAGGCCTTCGCGGGCGGACAGCCCGAGCAGGTGGTCCAGCTGACCGCGCTCGACGCCCCGCCGATCGGCGACGCCGGATCGGCCGAGCAGGCGGCGCGGCTGTGCTGCCTGAGCACCCTGCACCTGGTGCGCGCCCTCGCGTCCCGTCCGCAGGGGCGGGCGCCGCGCCTGTTCGTGGTCGTACGCGGCAGCCAGGCAGCCGGCGACAGCACCTGGGTGACCAACCCGCAGCAGGCGCTCGCCTGGGGCTTCGGGCTCGCGGTGGCGCAGGAGTACCCGGAGCTGTCGACCACGCTGATCGACCTGCCGCCCACCGACGGTGTCGATGCCCTGTGGGCCCAGCTCAGGCACGCCGACGACGAACGGCTCGTCGCCCTGCGCGGGACCGGCCGTCTGGTGCCGCGGCTGGCCCGCACCCGCCCGGACGACGGCGGTCACGGCGAGACCTCCGTGGATGGTGTGCACCTGATCACCGGCGGTCTGGGCGGTCTCGGTCGCGTCGTCGCCGAGCGGCTGGTCCGCCGCGGGGCCCGCCGGCTGGCTCTCATGAGCCGGGGCAGGCCCGACGCGGAGGCCGGCAACTGGATCACGGGTCTGGAAGAGCGGGGCGTCACCGTGCACCTGGCCCGCGCCGACGTCGCCGACCGGGCAAGTCTCACGGCCGCCCTGGACGCCGTACGGCACGCCTGTGGCCCGATCGCCACGGTCGTGCACACCGCCGGTGTGCTCGACGACGCCACGGTGGCGAACCTGACCGACGAACGCGTCCTGCGCGTCCTCGCCCCGAAGGTCCTGGGCACCGCTCTCCTCACCGAGCTGGTCCCGGAGGCCCAGAACCTGGTCCTGTTCGCCTCCGCGGCAGGACTCCTCGGGTCGGCCGGGCAGAGCCCGTACTCGGCGGCGAACGCCTTCCTCGACGCCTGGGCACACCACCTCTCCCGCACCGACCGTCGGGCGCTGAGCCTGGACTGGGGTGCCTGGGCCGGTGTCGGCATGGTCGCCGGGTCCGGCACCAGGGCCGCCGAGACCAGCCGCTCGGGCCTGGTCGCCTTCTCTCCGCAGGAGGGAGGCGAGTTGTTCGAGCGGGTACTGGCGAGCGCCCGCCGCCAGCTCGCGCCGATGGCCCTGGACCGGGAGATGCTGACGCTCGTCCCCGACGCCGTGCGCACCCGCCCGATCCTGGGCGACCTGGTCACCGCCCCGACGGGCACGGCCGCCTCGGACGACCTCGTCAAGAAGGTGTGCGCGGCGACGACGGACGAGGAGCGCGCCACCTGGCTGGAGGCGTACGTCCGGGCCCGGGTCGGCGAGGTCTCCGGGGGAGTGGTCGACGTGTCGGCGACCACGGGCCTGAAGGAACTGGGCCTGGACTCCCTGATGCTGGTGCGGTTGCGCAACGCCTTCGTCCGCGAACTGGGCGTGGAGCTCCCGGCCGCGGACGTGTTCGCGGCGTCCGACATCCGCGGCCTCGCCCAGGCCCTGGCCCAGGGCCTTCCGGAGCGAGGGGCCGTGCCGCAGCAGGACACCGGCGGCCACGGCGACCTCGCGGGAGAGGTCCCGGAAACCGAACTGCGGCCCGCGACGCGCGACGTCGTACGACTGCTGCGCAGCGCCCAGCCGGGCATGCCGGACGCGGCCCACGGCATCGGCCTCGCCGTACGGCTGATCGCGCCGACCACCTCGGAGACGCTCACCGGCATCCTCACCCGGCTCGTCGCGCGACACGCGGCCCTGCGCACCGCCATCGTCACCGGGGAGGAAGGCGTCCGGCAGCTGCGCGTGGACCGGGAGCCGGCGCAGCCGGTGCTGCGCTGGACGGTCGGCGAAGGCCCACTCGACGGCGCCGAGCGCCTGCGTGCCCTGCTGGAGCCGCCGTTCGACCTGGCGACCACACCGCTGTGGCGGTTCGAGCTGGTGGACGGCGGTGCACACGGCCAGATTCTGGTGTTCGGCGCCCACCACGCGGTCAGCGACCTGCAGTCGCTGCTGCTCGTGGCCGGGGAGGTCGACGCGGAACTGTCCGGCACCCCGCTCGACGACGCCGTCACCAACCGCGACATCGCCCTGCTCATCGAGGCCCAGCAGGGCGGTGAGGGGGCGGGCGCCGAGTGGCGCGGGCACTTCCACGGCAGCGAACGGCTCGACCTGGAGCTGGCCCGGCCGCGCCCGGCGACCCGGTCGTACCGGGCCGGCAGCGTGACCGTGACGATTCCCGACGGGCTGATGGAACGGGTCGCGGCGGCCGCGAGCAGGCTGGCCGTCACTCCCGCCGCCTTCTGCCTGGGCACCCTGACGGTGCTGCTGGCCAGGAAGCGGGAACGGGAGCGGTTCGTGCTCGCGGTGCCCGTGGACACACGCATCCACGCCGACGCGTACGACGCGGTGGGCTTCTTCGGCGTGCCGGTGCCGTTCCCGGCCGAGGCCCGCGCGGGCGAACAGGTCGCCGAGGTGCTGCGCCGCACCGATGCGCGCCTGCAGCGCCTCCTGGCCAAGGGCGCCATGTTCTCCGACGTGCTGGCCACCCTGGCCCGGCAGGGCCTGCACCGGGAGCACGCGCCGCTCGTCGAGGTCTACTTCAACTACGTACGGTCCTCGCGCCGGCTCACCCGGCTGGAGGTGCTGCCGGTCGGCACCGGCTACTCCGATCTCGACCTGATGATCACCATGACCCCGGACGCGGCAAGCATCCGGCTCGACCACAACCTGGACATCCTGGACGCCGCGACCACCGCCGAGTTGGGGGAGGAGTTCCTGCGGTTGCTGGGGGAGGCGGCTGAGAACCCTGCGGCACCGGCGCGCGCCGGCACCCGGGCTCCCGCGGGTACGGCGCCCGCACCTCGCCGGTCCCTGGCCCTCGCCGCCACCTTCGCCCTGGGCAACCTCCCGCTGATGTGCCAGGCAGCCGTCGAGAACGGGGCCACGGACGGCGGACCGGCGATCACCGAGGCGCCGTACCACCACGTGCTCGCGAGTCTCCAGGACCCCTCGGGCGTCTTCGCCGACCCCGCGACCGCGGTGGGTGCGGTGCTGCTGCGGGCGGTGGACCTGGAGCGCTTCGGCGCGGTCGACGACGCGCTGCTCGCCGAGCTGCGCACCGCCTACCCGGCCGCACTGAAGGCCCTGTCGGAACGCACCCGCAAGCCGCTGGTCGTCGGCTTCCTGCCCGCCGCCCGTCAGGAGGACCGACTGACGCAGTGGGAGCGCGAGGTCGCCGCCGACCTGGCCGGCCTGCCCGGCATCGCGGTGCTCGGCCCCGACGACTGGACCCGGCACCACCCTGGCGGGGAACGCTTCGACGAGCGGACCGAGCGGCTGGCCCACCTGCCCTTCACGCCGCCCTTCCAGGCGGCCGTTGCGCTGCGCCTCGCCGACGTCGTACGGGCGGTGCTGCGCCCCACGCCCAAGGTGATCGCGGTGGACGGCGACGAGACCCTGTGGGGCGGGGTCGCCGGCGAGATCGGCCCCGAGGCCGTCGACCTGACCGGTCCGCGCGCCCTGCTCGCGCGAAGGCTGCTGCAGTGGCGCGAGGCGGGCGCGCTGCTGGCGCTCGTCAGCAACAACGACGAGGCCACGGTCCGCGCCGTGCTGGACCGCCCGGACAGCCTGCTGAAGGCGGAACACTTCAGCGTGCTGTCGGCCGCCTGGGGACCGAAGCCGGGCCGCCTGGCCGAGGCCGCACGCACGCTCGGCCTCGGCCTGGACAGCTTCCTGTTCCTGGACGACAACCCCGCCGAGATCGCCAAGGTGCGCTCCGTGCTGCCGCAGGTGCTGTCGGTGACCTGTCCGTCCGCGGACGAACTTGAGGAGTTCCTGGGCCGGTTGTGGCCGCTGGTCCCCGCGGCGGTGACCGCCGAGGACGTGCTGCGGGCCCGGTTCTACGCGCAGGAACGGGAGCGGGAGACCGTCCGCGCAGCCGCCGGGTTCGAGGAGTTCCTCGCGCAGCTGCAGCTGGAGGTCGACATCCGGGCGCTGTCCGAGGCCGACGTGCAGCGGGCCGAGCAACTCGTCCGCCGCACCAACCAGTTCACGCTCCACTGCCGGTCGGCCGACGGCGGCGACGTCGCCCGGTGGCGGGAGCGGGGCGAGGTGTGGACGGCGGCGGCCCGGGACCGGTTCGGTGACTACGGGCAGATCGCCCTTCTCGCCCTGTGCGCGGACCGCGACCAACTCGAGGTCATGGGCTGGCTGATGAGCTGCCGGGCGCTCGGCCGAGGGGTCGAGGAACGCCTGTTGCAGTGGCTGGCCGACCGGGCCGAGGAACTGGGCTGCACGAAGGTCCGGCTGACGGCGGAGCGCACGGAGCGCAACGTACCGGCGCGGCGACTGGTGGCCGCGCTCGGCGGCGGTGACCAGGACGACGAGCGCCTGGAAGCCGTGGTCACACCGGACCACCTGAGGGCGTTCCGGTCCTGGGCGCAGCAGTGAGGACGTCCCGCACCAGCTGGTGAGGACTTCGTCAGGAGCAAGGACCTTGTCGGAAAGCAAGGACCTTGTCGGAAGGCAAGGGAAAGGACGCGCACATCGTGGAAGGGCTCTCATGCGTGACGTGACCGAGGACTCCGGGCAGCGGGCGACCGCCGAGGCGATCGAGCGCGGTGGCGGCGGGCTCAGCGTGGACGACCTGCTGGCCAGGGTGATGCAGGCCGCCACCGGTACGGACTCCGGTGCCGCCGCCGCCCCGCCCCGGGACGTGGACGGCGTGGCCGCCGCCATCGCCGCCGCGGCGGGCCGCCACCTGCCCGCGGGACACCTGTCGCCCGACGCCGACTTCTTCGACGCGGGGGGCACGTCCGTGCACGCCGTGGAACTCGTCGCGGAGCTGGAGGGCGAGCTGGGCATCGAGTTCGATCTGGATGAGGTGTTCGCCGACGCCCGTCCGATCAGTCTCGCCCGGCGCTGGCTGCAGGCGAGCGGGGCCGGAGCGTCGAGCGAGGCCGCCCCGCCGGCCGTGCACGCGGGCACCCCGGCGCCCACCGTCCAGGGCACTCTGCCGGTCCCGGCCGCCGGTGTGCGGCCGGCCTCCGGCGCGGATGCTGTTGCGGTTCCGGCCTCCGGCACGCTGCCGGCTACCGGCGCGTGTGATGCTGCGGTTCCGGCCCCTGGCACGCTGCCGCTCTCCGCTGCGGGCGCTCTTCCGGCCCCCGCCCCGCCTACCCTCCCGATCCCGACTCCGCGTACCCCACCGGCGCTCCGCCCCCGTGCCGGCAGCAGCGACGACCGGTATGCCAGGGCCCGCCGCGAGGACCTCGACCAGATCCTCGCCGATCTGGCCCTCGCCGACCGCCTGCCGTTCGCCGACGTGCCCGAGCCGCTGCCGCCCCGCCGGATCCTGCTGACCGGCGCCACCGGCTTTCTCGGCAGTCACATGCTGCTCGACCTGCTCCGGCACAGCGACGCGCATGTCTATTGCCTTGTTCGCGCGGCCGACGAGGAGGCGGCCGTCGCCCGGCTCGGCGAGGCGCTGAAGAATTACCGGCTGCCCTGGTCGTCGGAGGTGCGGCGCCGGGTGACCCTGCTGCCCGGCGACATCCGGCGGCCGCGGCTTGGCCTGTCCGACGAACTGTGGCACACGCTCGCCCACGAACTGGACAGCGTCGTGGGGGTGGCCGCGGCCGTGGACTTCCTGCGCGGCTATCAGTCGCTGCGGGCGAGCAACGTCCTCGGCGCGCTCACCCTCGCCGAACTCGCGGCCACCGGGCGGCCCAAGCCGCTGCACCACATCTCCTCGATCGCCGTCTTCAACGAAGTCGGCATCACCTCCATGGGCGAGGACGATCCACTCGCGCACGTCGACCGGCTCGTCTCGGGCTACGACCAGTCGAAGTGGGCCGCCGAGGTCGCCCTGCGCCGTGCCCGCGACCACGGCCTGGTCGTCACCGCGCTGCGCCCCGGCGGCATCGGCGGCCACACGAAGACCGGCGCCTACAACCCGCAGGACCTCAGCAGCGGCCTGATCTCGGCCTTCGGCCGCTTCCGCACCGTACCTGCCTTCCGCTGCCTGAACGCCGCCCCGGTGGACTGGGTGAGCCGGGTCGCCGTCGCCGCGATCTGCGAGCCCGACGCCTGGGGCTACGACTACAACCTCACCGGCGTGCCCAACACCCTCGACGACGTCGTCCGTGACATGGCGCTCGGAGGCATGCACGTGCGCGTCCAGGACTGGGACGAGTGGCGCACCGACGCCCTGGCCCGCCTGGAGGCCGAACCGGTCCCCGAACTCGCCTTCCTGGCCAGGGTGTTGCAGAGCCCCACCGCCCTCAAGCTGTGCGAGGCGACCCTGAAGGGCCCGGCGGCCGGAGGCGCACGCACCGCCGCGCTGGTCGAGGCTCTCGGGCTGCCGCCCGCGGCCCGCTACGACGCACCGGCACAGATGAGGACCTTCGAGCGGCTCGCCGAGGACGGCCTCGCCCGGCTGCCCCACAGGGACGACCAGCCCTACCTGTGGTTCTCGGAGACGACACAGGGCAGTGTGGGACCGGTCGGCGCCCCCTCCGACAGCCCCTGCTCGATGGCGCTCACCCTTTCCATCGCGAGCATGTACCAGCTGGTGAAGGAGCGCCGGGTGGACGTGACCGGCGAGGTCGTCTGCGCCGCCGTACATCCCGAGCCACTGACCGTCGAGCACGGCGACGTATGGATCCGCCCCGAGGAGGGGATCCCGCAGCAGCACGGCCTGCGGCACCAACTCCTTCGCTATCGGCTGCGGTTGCGCGACGCCGACGGCGGCCACTGGTGGCTGGAGGGCCACAAGTACGCCCGGGCCCGCCGCGACCTGTGGCGGCAGACCCGCGCGCTGACCGTGCGGATCGGCCGCGAGGACGAGGCGGCGAGCCTGGCGGGCGAGGTCGTCGTGCCCGCCGACTCCTACGTCCGCGACCAGATCGACGGCATCAAGGTCGACCCGCGTCTGACCAGCCAGGAGAAGCGGGCCGCCAAACTGACCTGGCTCGCCTGGTTCGGCCTGGAGATGGGCCGCGGTCTGCTCGGCCCCTTCACCCGCGCCGCCGCGGACCTGCTCGACCTGCGCCGCACCCCGACCCTCACGGAGCATGACCGATGATCTTCAGGACGACCACCTCCCGCGTCGCCGGGCCGGCACTGCGGCGGGTCAGGACCACCGCGGCCCTGCGCCCGCTCCATCACCGCCTCGACCCGGCCCGCGTCGAGGAGATCCCCTTCCGGGCGGACGACGGCGTCCGCCTCGGCCTGACCCGCATCCACACCGGCGCCACGGACCGCCCCGCCGTGCTGCTCCTGCACGGACACACCGCGTCCGCCGACATGTTCCTGCTTCCGGAGACCCGCAACCTGGTCGACGTCCTCCTCGACGAAGGCTACGAGCCCTGGCTGCTCGACTGGCGGGGCAGCTGCCGGCTGCCGTACAACGAGACCGGCCAGAGGTACACATACGACGACGTGGCCCTGTACGACATCCCCGCGGCCGTCAGTTATGTCCGTGAGCGCACGGGCGACCGCCCGCTGTTCGTGGTCGCCCACTGCATCGGCTCGCTCACGCTGTCCCTGAGCATGGCGGCGGGACTGGTGCCGGGCCTGGCCGGCGTGGTGTCGCAGGGCGTGTTCCTTACGCCCAAGCTCGCCGGCCGCACATCGCTGCGGATGTCGCTGGCGGGGGAGCTGCTGAAGACGCGGATCGACCACATTCCGGTCGACTTCCGCAAGGTGGGCCTGTGGTCGAAGTACACCCCGCTGTTCGCACTCGCGTCACGGAAGGCGAGCTGCCCGGACCCGACCTGCCAGATCCTGCACAACTCCGCCTGGGGCACGGGCGCCTCGCTCTTCCTCCACGAGAACCTCTCCGAGGCCACCCACGCCCGCCTCGCCGACCTCCTCGGCCCCGCCCCGCTCTGGATCCTGCCCCACCTGCGCCGCATCGAGCTGGCCCGCAGCGTGGTCAGCTGGCACGAGACCGATCACCGCTACCGTGCCCTGCCGCCCAACGCACTGGACGCGGCCGGCCGTATCGACACCTCCGTGCTGCTGCTCGCGGGCAGCGAGAACGGGTTGTGGCTGGACTCCCAGCGACTCTGCCACGACGTACTCGCCCGTCGCCAGCCCCAGTTGGACGTGTCCTACACCGAGATCCCCGGTTACGGCCACCTGGACACGTTCCTGGGCCGGGGCGCCGCCCTCGACGTCTTCGGGCACATCCTCGAATTCCTCGGCGGACGGGGGTGATGGACGGCCGGTCGGCCGACTACCGAACTCGCCCCAGACCCACAGGTTCGCCACATCCCCTCCCGTCACGCCTACTGCCGAACGGGTACACGTGAGGCCGCTCCGCACGCCAGACCACCGCTCGGATCCCATAGACAACCAGCATCGCCGCGCTGACAGTTCCGCGAACACATCCCGCCCGCCGACCGGCACGTAGGTCCGGTTCTGCTTGGCCACCTGATGCACCTCCCACCCGGACCGTACGGACAGGTGCCTTGCTCACGCCGGGGCGTCCGTGGATCTCTGATCATCCGAGCGGCAGACGATGCGGGAGTTCAGCGGGGCGTTCGGCGGACGTGATCAGAGGTTGGAAGGCTGGGCGTACGGGGAGCCGTGCGGGCTTCGGCGGAAGCCCACCAACCACGTCTTCTGGTGCACCTGCGCCGAGGACTACACCCACATCAAGCCGGTCTGGAAGTTGACCACCACCGACAAGGAGAAGACGGCGCTGTCCTCGATGCTCGACACCTTCACCAACTGACCCGCTCTCGACATCAGCTGGCGGTCACCGGGCAGTTGTCCGGTGACCGCGGGCTGCATGCCCGAAAAGGCACCGGCCTTGGCACACACGGATGGGTGGTCGAGCTCACCTTCGCGTGGCTCCACGGCTTCCGGTGCCGGGCGAATCTGCTGGCAACGGCGGGCCGACATCGGCGAGGTGCTTCTCAACCTGGCCTGCTGTCTGATCGGCCACCGGCTGCTCACCGTTGTGAGCGGGCAGCTTTGTCAGTTCCGCTTGAGTACCCCGCTCAGTCCTGCCGGCACGGCTGTGGTCAGAACCCAGCCGGCGCCGGAGAGCAGCCACGAGCAGTACAGGGCGCCACCGGTGAGCAGCCATGCCTTCCGCTGTCCGAGGTCGATGATGGGTACCAGGACGGTCTGCGGCCTGTCCGCAGGCCGCCGCAGATGCCAGTTGATGCTCTGCTGCCGTCAGTTCGTCGGCGGCCGGCATCGTTCCCCCATCGGCTTCGGACAGGTCATCGCCGTTCTCGCGCGCCCCGGCGACGCAGTCGACCCGATCAGGTATTGGCCAGGATCACGTGTGTTTTCCCTCTCCCGCCGGCAGGGCTCCGGCTGCTGGTGCGGAGCCGCCTAGAGCAGACCGAGGTCGCCGAGTTCCTTGTGGAGGTCGGCGCGCGGGTGGTCGGAGCGCACTTGAACGTTGCCGCGCGTGGCCGGCCCCGGTCCCTGGCGAGAGCCCGCGCCTGTGTCGGCCCGCGAGCGCCGGTCCCGGAAGATCCAGGCCCCGGCCAGGCCGCCGATGAGGCCTCCCAGGTGTCCCAGCCAGCTCACTCCCGGCGTTCCGGGGACGGCCACGGTGAGCAGGTAGGCGAAGGAGGCCGCCATGACCACACCGATCAGCGTGTCGATCAGGTGCCGGTCGAACAGCCCACGCACCACGACATAGCCGAAGTATCCGAAGATCAGGCCGCTGGCGCCGACCGTATCCACATCGCCTCGTTCGAGGAACCACACCGCGAGCCCGCTGGTCACGCCGACCAGCAGGCTCAGACCGAGAAAGCGGGCCACCCCTCGGTAGGCGGCGAGGAAACCGAAGACGAACAGTGGCCCGGAGTTGCTCTCGATGTGTGCCCAGTTCCAGTGCAGCAAAGGCGCGACGAGGATGTCGGGCAGCGTGCCGACGTCGCCGGACCTGATTCCGTAGTCCCTGGAAAGGGCGTAGTGGTCGGCGTAGTTGACGAGCTGCAGAACCCAGATGAGCGCGAGGCCCCCGAACATCACGAAGAACGCCTTCCGCGCCTCCGCGATGACCTGCTCCGCGCTGACAGGCAAGGCGTCGGCCTGGTCTGTGTATGACGCACCCATGGCACGCTCCCTCCCCTGGCGGATCCGCATCCGCACCGCAACACTGCACACTCTACGTAGTGTCGGGCGGTCGCTGCGGGCGACGTCGGTGCCGGGCTGCCACTGCCTCTGCTTACGCCGGCCGGGCAGCGCCGCGGCGGACGGCTCAGCGGCGCCGCTCGGGTGCTGGCGCAGCGATGCGTCACCATGAGCGGGTCCGGGTGGCAGAACGTGTGCGGGTTCGTGAGATCGATGACGGTGAAGGCCGGAGGTTGCTGCAAAGCCCGGCACCTGGGTCGGTGTTCCGGACTCCGCACTCTTGTCGGTCTCGCGGGTCAGCTTGCGGAGGGACGCGGGGCGCGCAGGTGCGCCCGTTCCTTCAGCTCCTCCTCGTCGACCAGCGTGAGCATCGGCTGACCCGGCGCGCACACCATGGTCACCACGAACTTGGTCGGTGCGTCCGACAGGGCGTTGCCGTCCTGGTAGTGGATCACGTCACCGCCTGGCTCCCAGAACGTCCCACCGGCCTCGACCACACGCTCCGGCTCACCCTCGAGCTCGAACCGGAGCGCGCCCTCCATCACGTAGCCGAACGACGGGCCCGAGTGGCGATGCGGAGGGAGCCCGGGGTGACCGGGAGGCCACTCGACGAGGATGGTCATTCCCGAGCCGCCTTCGGGAAAGAAGGGCGGAGTGACTTCCTGCAGCAATGTGACTTCGGGCGGCAAGGAGACCTCGGGGGCGCTCCCGTGTTCTGGGTTCTTCGCGGACATGTAACCACACCTCCGTAAGCCTGCCCGGAGTGGACGATCTTGCGTCGGCCACCGCATTCGTATCCGTGACAGGCCGTGTGCCTTCTGCCTCGCCCAAACGGTCTCGACACCACCCTGCCTCCCGTCGGCGGCCGCCACAATCCGGGAGCCGGCGGTATCGAGACCGCATCGCGCCATGTCATCGGCGGGCATCCAGCGCCGTAGCGATGTCCGTCCGAACGGGTGGCGCCGCCCTCACCGGCTTCGCGGGAGCGCTCCTCGGCCGCCGGGCCGGCGTCTGGGCGGCCGGCGGCGGCCCTCCTCGGCATCCTGGCGACCTGGGCCGCCACCGTCGCCTGGATGCACGTCAGCTTCCAGAACGCGAACTTCGACTTCTGAGCGTGGTCATCAGGGCCGGGTAACCCGTAGGTGTCGTCGTTCGGCCAGTTCCTCCGCGCCGACCACGGTCAGAACCGGGGTGCCCGGCGGCGCGAACATGGTCACCACCAGCTGTGACTGCGCGTCCGGAAGGTTGTTGGCGCCCTGGTAGTGGATCACGTCGCCCCCAGGCTCGAACAGGGCGTCACCGGCTTTGAGCACCCGGGGCGGCTGCCCCTCCAGCTCGAAGAGGATCTCGCCCTGGGTCACGTAGCCGAAGAGCGGCCCGGGGTGCCGGTGCGGCGGTGCACCGGGGTCACCGGGTGGCAGGGTGACCCGGATGGTCCTGGCTTCGGCGCCGGCCGGGATCCGGGCCGCCGCTTCCGGCAGGGTCACGATCACCTCGACGCCTGGGGGCAGGTGTGCGTGCTCAGCGCTCATGTTCTCCTCCAAACAGGGACTGTCCACAGGAAGGACAAGACGGCCTCGCGGTTTGTGACAGCTCAACGCCGGCGAACGCGGCGATGCAGCCGCCGCAGGATCGCAGCGGGCGGGCGTCCTCGCGTCCGAGTGCTGGTCCTTCAGAGGCTGAACCCCGTGGAACGGGCGGCCCACGCGCTGCGGGAGGCGTTCGGCTACGCGTACGACGAGATCGCGGGCGTGCTCCGGCTGAGCCAGGCCACTACGCGGCAGATCCTCAGCCGGGCCCGCAAGCGCCTGTCCGCCGAGCGCCGGGAACCCGTCGAGGCGGCCCAGCACCGACGGGCTGGTCGAGGCTTTCGTCGCCGCCGCGCAGAACGCCATCGTCACCGGCTGGACCACAGTCCTGAGCAGGCTCGGCATCAACTGAGGTACCGCTCCCTCTGCATCACGAACAGCAGCTCCGCCGCTGGTGTGGCATCGTGGTGGCTTGCTGGGCCTGCCGCTTTCCCCCGTAGCGGCGGGCCCAGTTCTCGTTCGGCGAGCCGCGGGTCGTGATCTCGTGCGAGCGGAGCTGAGGTGCCGCGCGCGGGTGTGCCTCGTGGAGTCACTGTGGCCCGCCCCGGTCACCGACCCCGTGCACCCGCCCATCAGCGACGAAGACCGGCAGGCACGCACCGAGTACGCCAACCGCGATGGCCCGCCAGGCGGAGCAGGCCAGTGTCGAGTACGCCGTGTACCTGACAGGAACGACCTGGGTGCCCAAGACAGAACCGCACCTCGGCTCTCGGCTCGCCACCGGCCGGCACTCCTCGGGCGGTGAACCCTTTTTCAGGGGCACCACCCCCGCGCAACGAAGCGTGCTGCATCTGCTTCACGGAGAGTCGCGTCGGTTACCGGGCCTCGCCCGCAGAAAGGGAAGCGCCGTTTCTGCGGCAACGGGGCTCACGGCCGCAAGGGCTTGCCGGGTGCGGCGCGAGTCTGGTTGGGTACCACCGCCCCAGACACATGGGGCGTGCCGGGCAGGGTGGGGAGCGGAGCAAACAGCGTGCATACGACGGTACGGGAAGACGGCTCGTGGCCCTTGCCCGACGGGCTGGCGGAGGCGATTCGTGGCACTGCTGAGGAGATCGCCGCGCTGGTGCGCAGCGCGAGCGACACGGCGCTTGCCGTGCCGGGGTCAAAATGGACCGTCGGTGAGGCCGCCGCCCACTTGGCCATAGCCAACGAACTGATGGCCGACCTGGCCGCCGGACGTGAGCGCCCCTACGGCGACGGAACGCCCCAAAGCCTGGCCGAGGCCAACGCACAGTCCCTCGCCGTCTTCGCGGAACGCCGGGCGGAGCCACTCGCGACGATGATCGCGGAGCAGGCCGAGGCATTCCTGGACGCTGTCTCGCGCTCTGCGGCCCACGGCCCCGCACCAGCCACACCCCTGGGCACGATGAGCCGGTCCGTTCTGGCGTCGTATCTGCTCACGCACATGCTCGGCCATGGATACGACCTGGCCCGCGCCCTGAAACGCCCACACATGGTCGACCGGGCACGAGTGGGACTGTGCATGCCATTCATGCTCTCGGTCATGTCGCGTGTCGCGGACCCGTCAGCCACGGCCGGGCTCGCGGCCCGTTACCGGATCCGGCTGCGCGGGGGCGAGACATTCGGCGTGGCCCTGGCCGACGGCGCCGTGCAGGTTACCCCGGGCGCGATGCGACACCGCGCGGACTGCACCATCCTGCTCGACCCCGTCGCCTTCCTGCTCATCGCGCTCGGCCGGCTGAATCCCTGGCGTGCCATCGCCCAGGGGCAGGTCCTCGCCTGGGGCCCCCGGCCCTGGCTGGCCCCCCGCTTCCCGACCCTGTTCACCGCCCCCTGACCCGGCTGACAGGACGGACACCGTAGTCAGCCGCAATACGGGGGCCGGGCCCAACCTGCCCGCCGGCGCGGCCGTCTCCGTCCATGGCATGGAGCCTTCTTCGCGTCTCGGGCACGCCACTGTGACGTCTCCAGCAGAAGCCACTGCTCAAGCTGTTCCAGGCTGACGGGCCCCTGGCGAAGGCGCTGTCACAGCCAAGACGGGCGACGGTCGCGGTGGAATCCGGGTTTCTCAGCGGCGCTTCGCTCTCCCCTGAGAAACCCGGACTGGCGGGAGTTGCCGGTGAAGCGGGTGCCGGAGGGTCGATCTCGCCGCCGACCCCGCAGCGCCCGGGCGGCACGCCGACGAGCTGAACGCCGACGTGATCCCGGATGGATTCGCCGAGGGCGCCGGCGACCGCGTCAGTGATCGCCCGGGTCAGCTGTGCCGGGGCGTCGTCGATCCCCAGCACGTGCAGCGCGGTTTCGCGCACATGGAGCGAGACGACGGGGGCGTGCACGCCGCCTGGCGCACCGCCGACACCCCAGCGGTGCCTCGGGATGCCGAAGATCTCGACGACGGCCATGGAGCGCCCCCCGCTCGCCGTACACCTGGACCAGAGCCTCGGTGAGCGACCGGACCAGCCGGCCCTCGACCGTCCCGTCGAGTTCTTCCTCGTGGACATGTACCTGGAAGTGCGGCATTGGGGTCAGAATCCGATGGTTTCGCGGAGCAGCAGGACGGTGCCGCGGCCGGGGAGGTATTCCGCGTTGAGGATGAGCAGCCGGTTGACCGCGCTGGACCACCCGTAGGTTTCCTGGGTGCGGGCGCTTTCCAGCGGGAGGCAGTGGTCTTCGACGCGCCGTAGCGCGGTGTCCAGGTCGGGGACCACCTTTTGCGCCCCGACCACCCAGATCGAGCGGGCGGCACCGCCGGCGTGGCCGGGCAACTGGCTTCCGCTGCCCGAGGCGATCACGAGAGAGCCGGTTTCGGTGACCGCGTGGACGCTGCCCACGATGACGTCGGGGCTGGCGGTCAGCCGCCGGATCTCGTCTCCTTCGGTGGCGCGGTCCATGGCCAGAATGCGCGGTTTGACGGCGTCGTAGCGCCCGCTGTCATTGATGTCGTCGGCGATGCCCGACAGGCGGAGGGTCTCGCTGGCCCCGGTGAACACACTGGCGCCCTCCGGTATCAGGTCCTTGATGCGGGCCCGCGCGTCGGCGGCCTTGTCGAGGATCTCCACGGTGAAGCCGTGTGTGGCAAGCGCGGCGGCGGCTCGTTCCACGCGCTGCGCGGGCGCCGGGTCGGTGAACGCTGTCGTCGGCATCGAGGTGGTCATGATGGGCTTCCTGTTCGCTGGATGATTTGTTCGCCTCAGCCGGTTCGACAAGACAGCACCGCGGGCACTGCTGGCCCAGCAAATCGCCGTCAATAACCCCCGCGGGCGTATGGAAAACCGCAAATCGCGTGACAAA
>NZ_JBEPBF010000166.1:0-19001 GCF_040298985.1 Streptomyces sp. NPDC001093
TGTTCAGGCGAAGGCCGCCTTCACGTACGGCGGATACCAGACCGAGTGATCAAGTTCGACGCACCATTCGACGTCGGAGGTTAAAGCTCAAGCTATGAGTTGTTTCGCAAGCGGTCTTGGCGAGCCATTGCCAAGACATTGCCGCCCAGTGAGCCGTGGGGTTGGCTTCTGCCTGCACCACGCGTCATGTACCTGCCCGAGCACCCTCTGCGTCTCGGGCGGTTTCGTATCCGGATGAAGTGGAGATCCCATGGTTCATCTGCGTTCCAGACGCCGGCTCGCGCTCGCGGTGCCCGTCGTGCTGTCGCTGACCGCCTCGCTCGGCCTGCTGCCGGCGGCGGCCTCCGCGGCGCCCGGCACGGCCCGGGCGGCACGGACTGCGGACGGCGAGCCGAACCTCGCGTACGTGGTCAACACCCGTACGGATCACGGCACGATCGAGTCCGTGCAGCGGGAGATCGTCCACAACGGCGGCTCGGTGGTGGCCAGTTACGACAGAATCGGTGTGATCGTCGTCCACTCCGCGACGGCGGACTTCGCCGCGCGGATGCGCGCGGTGCGCGGGGTGGAGTCGGCGGGTGCCACGCGTACCGCGCCGCTGAGTGCCGCGGGGACGACCGACGAGGGTGCGGTGCAGGTCCTTTCCACGGCGGAGGCCGCGAAGCTCGCCAAGGCCGCGACCCCGGGCGAGGAGCCGCTCGAGGCGGACCAGTGGGACCTGCGGGCGATCGGCGCCGACCGGGCCGCGCGGATCAACCCGGGCAGCAGCAGAGTGACCGTCGGTGTCATCGACACGGGCGTGGACGACACCCACCCGGACATAGCCCCGAACTTCTCCGCCTCCCAGTCGGCGAACTGCGTCAGCGGCAAGGCGGACACGGCCTACGGCGCGTGGCGCCCGGCGGACGCCAACCACTACCACGGCACCCACGTGGCCGGTGAGATAGCCGCGGCCCGCAACGGCACAGGCGTGGCCGGTGTGGCGCCGGGCGTGAAGGTCGCGAGCATCACGGTGGCCCAGCCGGACTCGACGCAGCTGTTCTACCCGGAGAGCGTGGTCTGCGCCTTCGTGTTCGCCGCCGACCACGGCATACAGATCACCAACAACAGCTACTACGTTGATCCGTGGCTGTACAACTGCATGGACGATCCGGATCAACGTGCCATCGTTGACGCGGTCAACAGAGCCCAGATGTACGCGCAGCGCAAGGGCACGCTCAATGTGGCCTCCGCGGGCAACTCCAACGACGACCTGGACGCACACGCGCTCGTGGACGGCTCCAGCCCCGACGACTCGACGGGCACGAGCCGCACGGTCGACCCGCACGAGTGCTTCGACGTGCCGACCCAGCTGCCCGGCGTGGTGACGGTGAGCGCGGTCGGCGTGAAGGGCACCAAGTCGTACTACTCCAGCTACGGCCTGGGCGTGATCGACGTGGCGGGGCCGGGCGGCGACAAGTACCAGATCCCGGACACGCCGTCGAAGAACGGCCGCATCCTGTCCACGCTGCCGAACGGCCAGTACGGCTTCCTCCAGGGCACCTCGATGGCCTCCCCGCACGTGGCCGCGGTGGCCGCGCTGCTGAAGTCGGCGCATCCGAACGCCACTCCGGCCCAGCTGCAGGCCCTGCTGAAGGCGGAGGCGGACAACCCGGGCTGCCCGAGCGAACCCTACGACGGCAATGGTGACGGGGTCGTGGACGCGACGTGCGTCGGCGGCGAGCGCGTCAACGGCTTCTACGGCTTCGGCACGGTGGACGCGTTGGCCGCGGTGACCAAGTAGGGCCGGACTGGGACAGTATATTGATTCAGTCAATACTGCATAGTGCAGTCATGACTGCTATCAAGTTCGCTTGGTCCGCGCTGGGCGGCGACCCCGCCCACCTCGCGCGGCTCACCACCGTGGTGCGGGAGGGCGCGCTCCCGGCGCGCCTTCCCGTACGCGAGCTCGCCCGTGCCTGCGTCGGCGTCTGTGCGCTGGCCGCCGCGGAACTGGCGGCCCGCCGCTCCGGACGCGGCGAAGTGCCCGGCGTCCGGGTCGACGACGGGGCGGTCGCCGCCGCCTTCCACAGCGAGCGCCTGCTCCAGGTGGACGGGCGCACGCCGGTCGCCTTCGCACCCCTGTCGCGGTTCTGGCGGACGGCGGACGGCTGGGTGCGCACCCACGCCAACTACCCGCACCACCGGGCCCGGTTGCTCGGCACGCTGGGCCTGCCGGAGGACGCCTCGGCGGAGGCGGTGGCCGGCCGGATCGCCGAAGGGTCCGCGGCGCAGGTCGAGGAGGCGGTCTGCGGCGCCGGCGGCCTCGCCGTGGCCCTGCGCGGCCCGAAGGAGTGGGCGGCCACCGGGCAGGCCGCCGAGATGGCCGCACGCCCGCTGGTCGAGCGCGAACGCCTCGGCTCCACGCACGCGCGCGTGCTCACCCCGCTCGATCCCGCCGCCGCTCCCCTGCTGCCCGCCGCAGGCCTGCGCGTGCTGGACCTGACCCGGGTCCTGGCCGGCCCGGTCGCCACCCGCACCCTCGCCCTGCTCGGCGCGGACGTGCTCCGCGTGGACGCCCCCTGGCTGCCCGAACTCCCCGACCAGCACGCCGACACGGGTTTCGGCAAGCGGTCGGCGCTGCTCGATCTCACCGCCGACCGCGACACCTTCGAGGAGCTGCTGGCCACGGCCGACGTCGTCGTCACCGGCTACCGGCCGGGCACCCTCGACCGCTTCGGGCTCGCGCCGGAGGCGCTGTTCGCGCGCCGGCCGGGACTGGTCGTGGCGCAGGTCTCGGCATGGGGCGCGTACGGCCCCTGGGGCGGGCGGCGCGGCTTCGACAGCCTGGTGCAGGTCGCGACCGGCATCGCCGCGACCGAGGGCTCCGCCGAGGCGCCCGGCGCACTGCCCGCGCAGGCACTGGACCACGGCACCGGCTATCTCCTGGCCGCGGCCGTACTGCGGGCGCTGACCGAGCAGTCGTACGACGGGGGCGGCCGCCTCGTGCGGCTGGCGCTGGCCCGGACCGCGCACTGGCTGACCGACGGGATCCGGCCGACCGCGGCCACCGGTGCGCCGTACGACGGCCCGGACGCCTGGCTGGCCGAGACGGACAGCGCGCTCGGCCGGCTGCGGCACGCACTGCCGCCGGTGTCCTTCACGGGCGGCCCCGCCGACTGGGCGCGGCCTCCGGTGCCGTGGGGGTCGGACGGCGCCCGCTGGCGGTGAGCGCTCGCGGCCCGGAACAGGTGAGTGCGCGGGCGGCCGGAAACGTATGTATGCGTGGAATTCCGTACTGCCAGTTGTTTTCCGGGACTTGCCCGGTTCTGCGGCTGCTGGCGAAGATCACGGGGTGAGCTTGATACGACCGACCGCCGAGGCGAGCGGCGAAGAGGGCCCCGCCCGGCGGTTGGGCACCGGCCGGGCCGTCGCCCTCCTGATCCTGGTAGCGCTGGGCGCCCTGATCCCGCTGCTCGGGCCGTCGGCGGCGCTGCACGGCACCGGGGAGGCCGCCGCGCCGGGGGCCGGCGGCATCGGGCTGCTGCGCGCGGTGCTGTTCGCGGCCCTGAGCGTGCCCCTCGGCGAGCTGTTCGTGCACCGGCTCGCCCGGCGCCTGCCCGGTGTTCCGCCCGAACGACCGCACAGCTGGACCCCGTTGGCCACCAGCGCAGGCTTCGTCGCCGCGCTGGCGCTCGCCTCGGTGGTGTCCGCCGGCAACCTGATCCCGCACCGCCTCGGCCAGATCGACGTCGGCGGCCTGTACGGCTCCCGCGACGGCCGGCTGGCCCTGCTGGAGGTCAACGCCTTTCTGCTGGCGGCGCTGTGCGCGTTCCTGCGCCGTCCGGCGGCCCGGGTGTGGCCGCCGGCCGCGGTGGTGGTAGCGGAGGCACTGCGCGCCCACCCCGCGACCGAGCAGAGCCCGCTGATCGGCTCGGCCCTGACACTGGTGCACCTGGCGTGCGCGGCGCTGTGGACCGGCGGTCTGCTGCACACCCTGCGGCTGATCGGGCTGTGGCGCGCCAGCCCCGCCGGGGCCGCGTTGCTCGGCCTCTACGCGCGCGTGGCGGCCGTCCTGCTCGCCGCCATCACCGCGACGGGCGTGTGCAGTTCGCTGCGCCGCATGCCGTCGGCCACCATCCTGGACCAGCTGACGACGACGGCGTACGGACGCACCCTGCTGGCCAAGGTGTTCCTGGTCGCCGCCGTCGCGCTGCTCGCCCTGTGGGCGCGGATCCGGCTGCGCCGCGCCGCCGACCCGCTGACCGCGTGCGCGCCCGCGCGGGCCGAGCTGATCGCCCTGGGCGCGGTCGTCGCGGTCTCGGGTCTGCTCACGGCGCTGCCGCTGCCGATCCGCTGGACCTAGCGGGTCACCGGTCGTTGGTGACCAGGACCTTGAGGGCGGTGCGCTCGTCCATCGCCTTGTAGCCCGTGGGCACGCCCTCGATGTCCACCGTCATGTCGAACACCGGCGAGGGGTCGATCGTGCCGTCGAGGACGTCGGGGAGCAGGTCCGGGATGTAGGCGCGGACCGGGGCGACGCCGCCGCGCAGGGCGATGTTCCGGTCGAACATGACGCCGAGGTCGAGGCCGGTGCCGCTGCCGTGCGGCACGCCCACGAAGCCGATCGCGCCGCCGTCGCGGGTGATGTTGACGGCCGTCCGCATGGACTGCTCGGTGCCGACGGCCTCCACGACGGCGTGCGCGCCCTGGCCGCGGGTGAGCTCTCGGACGGCCTCGACGGCCGCGTCCCCGCGCTCGGCGACGACGTCGGTGGCCCCGAAGCGGCGCGCGATGTCGGTGCGGACCTCGTGCCGGCCGAGGGCGATGATCCGCTCGGCGCCCAGCCGCTTGGCGGCCAGCACCGCGCACAGGCCGACCGCGCCGTCCCCCACGACGGCGACCGTGGCGCCGGGGCGGGCGCCCGCGCCGAGGGCGGCGTGATGGCCGGTGCCGAGGACGTCGGAGAGGGTCAGCAGGGCCGACAGCAGGTGGTCGTCGGAGGCGGCGTCCTTGGGGAGCTGGACGAGGGTGCCGTCGGCGAAGGGCACGCGCACGGCCTCGCCCTGGCCGCCGTCGTAGCCGACGGAGCCCCAGAAACCGCCGTGCTCGCAGGACGTCGTCAGGCCCTCGCGGCAGTAGCCGCAGACGCCGTCGGACCACATGAACGGCGCGACCACCAGGTCACCGCGCTTGACGGTGCTCACCTCGGAGCCGGTCTCCTCGACGATCCCGAGGAACTCGTGTCCGATGCGCTGCCCCGGCTGCCGGGCCGCCTCGCCCCGGTAGGCCCACAGGTCGCTGCCGCAGATGCAGGCGCGCAGCACCCGCACGACGGCGTCGGTGGGCAGCTGCACCACGGGCTCGGGGACGTCCTCCACACGCATGTCGAACGGGGCGTGGATGGTGGTGGCGCGCATGGCGAGGGTCCTTCTCGTGCGGGATGGTGCGGTGTGCTCAGGGGGTGGTCGAGCGCACCACACGGTACGCCGTCACCGGCCCGGGCTGCGCGCCCAGGGTCCGCGCGTCAGACGCCCGCCGCGCCCAGCAGGCTGCCCGCCGCATAGGTGACCGCCATCGCCAGCGCCCCGCCCACCACGTTGCGCAGCACCGCGCGTTTCGGGTCCGCGGCGCCGAGCCGCGCGCTTGTCCAGCCGGTGAGGACGAGCGCGGCCAGGACGGAGACGACGGTCACACCCAGCCGCCAGCCGGCCGGGGGCAGGACGATGGCCAGCAGCGGCAGCAGCGCGCCCACCGTGAAGGCCAGAAAGCTCGCCCAGGCCGCGTGCCAGGGGTTGGTGAGGTCCTCCGGGTCGATACCGAGCTCCACGCGCGCGTGGGCCTTGAGCGGGTCCCGCGCGGTGAGCTGTTCGGCGGCCTCCCGGGCCACCTCGTGGGACAGTCCGCGTTCCTCCAGCAGTGTGGTCAGCTCCCGCAGCTCGGCCTCGGGCTGCTCGCGCAGTTCCCGTTTCTCCACGGCCAGCGCGGCCATCTCGGAGTCGCGCTGGGTGGAGACGGAGACGTACTCGCCGGCCGCCATGGACATCGACCCGGCGAGCAGGCCGGCCAGTCCGGCGGTGAGCAGCGCGGACCGGCTCTGGGTCGCGCCGGCCACGCCGACGACGATGCCCGCGGTGGAGACGATGCCGTCGTTCGCGCCGAGCACGGCGGCCCGCAGCCAGTTCAGCCGCGAGCCGAGCGCGCCCCCGTGGGCCTCTTCGTGGGTGGGTTCCGTCACAGCAGGGAGGATCGCACTCCCGGGGCTGCCACCTCCAGATCACCACACCCGCAGTGAGGCCCCCCGAGCGAACACCGGACTGGTCGCGTCCGCCGGTGACTGCGTCAGGGGCTCGGCGACTTCCGCCACCGCGGGGCCCACCTTCGCCGCGAGGGTGTCGAGGAGGGCGAGGTCGAAGCCGTAGACGCGGGCCGCGTTGCCGCCGAGCATGGCCGCGACCTCCTCGCGCGGCACGCCCGCGTAGGCGAACCTCAGGGCCTCACGGGTGTAGGGATGGGTGCCCTCGTCGTGCGGGTAGTCACTGCCCCACATGATCTTGTCGACGCCGATGCGGTCCCGCAGCGGCACCTCGTGCGGGCGCATGAAGCTGGCGCCGACGAAGCAGTTGTCCCGCCACACCCGCGAGGGTGCGGCGCCCATGCCGTCGGCCAGACCGACGCCGAACCTGGCCTCGGCGGTGCCGGCCTTCGTGGCCGCCGCGACCAGGCGGCCGTGGTAGTAGTCCAGCATGCCGAGCACCCCGGGGATCCAGCCCGACCCCTGCTCGGTCAGGACGAGTTTCAGCTCGGGGTGCCGGCGGAAGGCGCCGCCGAACACCAGGTGCCACAGGGCGCGGTGGGAGAACCACGTGGTCTCCACCATGAACACCGCGCGGGCGGCCGGTTCGTCGCCGAGCGGCGGGGAGGCCGAGCCGGCGTGGTGGTTGACGGGGACGCCGAGTTCCGCGCACGTGGCCCAGATGGGGTCGTACGTCCGCGAGTACAGCTCGGGCAGCCCCGAGCCGGGCGGGGTGCCGGGCAGCATCAGGCCGCCCTTCAGGCCCGCCGAGGCGGCCCGGCGGATCTCCCTGACGGCCTCCTCGACGTCGCCGAGCAGGATCTGGAAGACGCCCGCGCGGCGGCCCGGCGCGGCGGCGCAGAAGTCCGCGAGCCAGCGGTTGTGGGCGCGCAGGCCCGCCCAGCGGCGCTCGAACTCCCCGGCGTTCGACGGCTGGGTCATCAGCGAGCCGGACGGGAAGAACGGCGGGATGGTGTTCGGGAAGATCACCTCGGCGACGATCCCGTCCGCCGCCAGTTCCGCGAGGCGCCGCTCGGAGTTCCAGTTGCGGTCGGCGGAGTCGGCGAGCAGGTCCGCGTGGGGGTTGACGTAGGTGGCCGCCCAGTCGTCGAAGTCGTCGTGGTACCGCTTCTCCAGGTAGGGCCTGTAGTCCAGCAGGTCGGCGCCGGCGTGGCAGTCGGCGGAGATGACGGTGTACCGGTCGTCGCTCATGCGGGCGCTCCCCCTGCGGAGAAGCCGGGGCCGGTCCCCAGCACCGGGAAGTCGTGGCCGGTCAGCCAGTGGCGGCCCGTCTCGCGCGAGCGCGCCCAGGACGCCTCGACGGCCCTCTGGCCGGCCGGCTGGCCGAGGTCGGCGGGGGTCGGCCCGATGCGCCGGGCCAGGGGAGCGAGCTTGTCCACGTCGAAGCCGAAGACCTCGGCCGCGGCGAGGCCGAGCATACGGCGGGTCTCGGTGACGGGGATGTCGTGGAAGGTACGGCGCAGCCACGCGCGCGTGTCGGGCCAGGTGCCCTCGGGATGCGGGAAGTCGCTGCCCCAGAGGATGTTGTCGACGCCGATCTCGTAGCGCTGGGCCAGCTCGCGCCGCTTGGTGTTGGTGGCGCAGACGAACACCTGCCGGTCCAGGTACTCGTGCGGCGGGCGCCTGAGCTCCTCGAACGGGGAGAGCTTCTTGCCGCCGTGCGCGCCGAGGTAGAGGCGGTCCATGAACCACAGCAGGTTCGGCAGCCACCAGCAGCCGGACTCGGCGACGCCGAAGCGCAAGGAGGGGTGGCGTTCGAAGACACCGGACCAGAGCAGGAACCACAGCGGCCGGGCCGGCCACCAGGTCACCTCGCTCACATAGATGCCGAGGTGGTCGCCGTACTCCTCGCGCGGGGCGGCGCCGGAGTGGGTGAGCACCGGCATGCCGCACTCGGCGGCGGCCGCCCACACGGGGTCGTAACGGCGGTCGTGGTACGGCGCCTTGTCCGCCCACATGGCCGGGATCATCAGCGCGCCGAGGCCGGACTCCCGGGCCCGTTGGATCTCGGCCACGACCTGTTCGACGGGGGCCGTGACCGGCAGCAGGGCGACACCGCAGTGCCGTTCGGGGTGCTCGGAGACGAAGTCCGCGAGCCAGCGGTTGTGCGCCCGCGCGCCCGCCATGCCCAGCTCCGGGTCCTGGTCGCCGCTCAGGCCGAGGCCCACGCCGAAGGGGGCGGCGGTGCGGCTGTCGACGGCGTCGGCGTCCGGGAAGACCACCTCTGCGGCCACGCCGTCCCCGTCGAGCTCCTTCAGGCGCTGTGCGGTGTCCCAGCCCCCGCGCAGGCCTTCCTCGTTGTCGCGGAACCACCGGTCGGCGAAGGTCTCGTTGCGGATGCCGAGCCGGGTCATCTCCTCGCGGCGCCGGCCCTGGCCCGCGAGGAACTCGTCGAAGTCCCGGTGGAAACGGGACTCCAGATAGGGCCGGTACTCCTCGGTGGGCAGTCCGGCGTGGCAGTCGGAGGAGATGATCAGGTACGGGTCGTCGTATGCGCTCACCAGGGCCTCCTCTCGGTTCAGTCCAGGACGAAGCTTTCGAGGTACGACGGGTTCGCCCGGTCCAGCATCGACCGGGCGCGGGCGCGGATCTGCGCGTCGCTGTGCTCGCTCTGCGGCAGCAGCCAGAAGCGGTCGGCCCGGATGCCGGTCACGACGAGTCCGGCGACCTCCTCGACCGGCGTGAAGCGGACCTCCTGGCCGGCCGCGCGCATCGCCGCCTCCCACTGGTCGAGGCTGCGGTACGGCGTCCTGCGCGGGCGCTGTTTGGCATAGCGGGCGGGGCGGTTGCGGTGCGACTCCCACAGACCGGTGCGCAGCATGTGCGGGCCCGGGAAGAGCACCGAGGCGCCCACGCGCGCGTGCTCGGCCTTCAGGTGCGCGTACAGGGACTCGGTCAGGGTGACGACGGCGGCCTTGGTGACCGCGTACACGGAGGCGGTCGGGAGGGGCGCGATGCCGCCGTCGCCGGAGGATGTATTGACCACATGACCGGGTTGACCCGACGTGATCATCCTGGGCACGAACGCCTGGACGCCATGGAAGACGCCCCACACATTGACGGCGAAGGCCCACCGCCAGTCGTTCGGGTCGTGCTCCCACATCCGGCCCTCGGCACCCGAGCCGACGCCCGCGTTGTTGCACAGGACGTGCACGGCGCCGTAGGTGCCGTACGCCGCCTCGGCCAGCTCCATGACCTGGGCGCGCTCGCCGACGTCGACCACGCGCGCGTGCACGTCGGCGCCCTCGGCCCGCAGGCCGGCCGCGGCCTTGTCCAGGGCGGCCTCCTCCACGTCGGCGAGGACCACCTTCAGGCCCTCGGCGGCGAACCGCCGGGCCATCGCGAGCCCGATCCCGCTCGCCGCGCCGGTGACGACGGCGACCTGTCCGGCCTGGAGGTCCATCACACGCTCCCCTCGGGCGGCGCGAACTCCGGCGGTCCGTCGAGGATCTGCAGCGGATCGTCGTAGCGCTGGTGGATGTACGGCAACAGGGCCTGGGCGTCGACCCGTTCGACGACCCGGCCGCTCTGGTCGCTGGTCTTCTCGCCGACCGTGATCTCACGGAGGCGCAGCACCGGAAGGTCGGCCACGGGGTCGTACGCCGACTCGCGCAGGACGACCTCCCCGGTGACCCGCTCCAGCCGCCGCACCCGCTCGTGGCGCACGCAGTGGACCAGCACCGGGTCGGTGTCGAAGCCGGAACCGTCCACGGCGGGAAGGAACTTGAAGTAGAAGTCGGTCTTCCGCGACGGCTCCGGCAGCGGCAGTTCGGCGTCGGCCGTGCCGCGTACCTCGACGAACGCGATGCCGTGCCGGCTCATCGACGCGCGCACGCCCGCGCCGTCGCGCTCGACGGTCACCTCGCCGAGTTTCTTGGGCTCGCCGAAGACCTCGCGCCCGCCGGTGAGGGCGCGCTCGTGGGTCATCGGCATGACCAGCGGGTACCAGCCCTCGACCGTGCCGTGCGCGGCGGCGACGGCGAACGAGCCCGCGCCGAGCGGGTATCCGGGCAGGTCGACCTTGCTGATGTTCACCCGGACGAGCGGACTGCCGGTGGGTTTCAGGGGTGGCGGCAGGACCGCGGCGACCGCGTCCGGGTCGGTCTCCCAGACGGCCACCACCCCGGTGGACCAGATGTCGGGAAGCCGCGCGCTCGCGGTGCGCGTCACGGCGATCTCCCGCTCGGTCCGTGCTCCGTACCGTACGCGTCCCATGCGTCGTACCGCCCTTCTTCCGGCCATGCCATTCCTGACGAACCGTCACCTGTAACACTGTTACAGCAGTCCCCGTGCAGGGTAAAGACACGCGTACGGACGGGAGTTGGGGGGATCATGACGAGCGGGGCAAGGAGTGCGCTGACCCGGGAGGCGGTGCTGGACGCCGCTGCCGCTCTGGTGAAGCGGCACGGGCCTGACGCGCTCACGATGCGGGGCCTCGCCGCGGCGCTGGGCACCGCCGTGACGTCGATCTACTGGCATGTCGGCGGGCGTGAGGCGCTGCTCGACGCCCTGGTGGAGCGAACCATGGCCGAGCTCGGCGAGATCCGCCCGTCCGGACGCACGCCGGAGCAGCGCGTGGTCGGTGTCGCGCGCGACCTGCGCCGGCAACTGCGCGACCATCCACATCTGGTGGCCCTGGTGCACGAGCGGGGCCTGACCGAGCGGATGTTCCTGCCCGCGCAGCGGGTTCTGGTGCACGAGGCGCACGCCGCGGGGTTGCGCGGCGCGCGGGTCGCCGAGTTCGTCCGGGCGGTGCAGTTCCAGGTCGTCGGGCATGTGCTGGTGGAGCGCAATCGCGAGCGGGCCCCGGTGCAGCGTCCCGGCGAGGAGGAGTTGTGGAGCGCCGAGACCGCCGGGGACGACCCCGCGCTGGCGCGTGCGCTGGCCCGGCCGGTGGACACCGAGCGGCTGTTCCTGACGGCCGTACGGGCGCTGGTGCGGTCGCTGTTGACACCGGCCGGCGTGTCGCCCATTCACCCACGCGACTCGGCCGGCTGAGCAGCACGGGCACGGGCACGCGCGCGTGGCGCAGCGGACAGAGCACGCACGCGTGTGCGGTGCCCGCGCACCTGGACGGGTCCGGCGGGCGGGACCGGCACCTGAAGGTCAGCAGTGTCAGTCGCGGCCCGTATCCTCAATGACCATGCTCGAAGACCGTGCGACCGCAGTGTCCTCCCCCACCCAGTGGCCGGCCGCGTATCCGAAGGGATACGCGGTCGTTGACGTGGAGACCACCGGCCTGGCCCGGGACGACCGGATCATCTCGGCGGCCGTCTACCGGCTGGACGAGCGCGGCGAGGTCGAGGACCACTGGTACACGCTGGTCAACCCGGAGCGCGATCCGGGACCGGTGTGGATACACGGTCTGACGAGCGAGGTGCTCGAGGGGGCGCCGCTCTTCGCGGACATCGCCGAGGAGTTCGCGGCCCGGCTGGACGGCCGGGTGCTGGTCGCGCACAACGCCGTCTTCGACTGGCAGATGATCGCGCGGGAGTACGCGCGCGCAGAGTGCGAGGCGCCGGTGCGTCAGCGGCTGTGCACCATCGCGCTGTCGAAGGAGCTGGGGCTGCCGCTGCCCAACTTCAAGCTGGAGTCGCTGGCGGCGCACTACGGCGTCGTACAGCAGCGGGCGCACCACGCGCTGGACGACGCGCGCGTGCTGGCGGAGGCGTTCCGGCCGAGTCTGCGGGCCGCGGCGGCGGGCGGCGTCCGGCTGCCACTGCTGGAGTGCAGGCCGCTGACGGAGTGGTCGGACCGTTCGGTGCCCCGGCAGTCGACCGGCGGACACGGCGGTTCCGGCGGTTACGGCGGCTACCGGACGACCAGTTGGCGCCCCTCCCGCAAAAGGCCCGCATGCCCCTATCCCAACCCGGGTCGCTATGAAGACGGCAAACGCCTCAAACAGGGCATGCGGGTGGCGTTCTCCGGAGACACCTCCGTCGAGCGCGAGCTACTGGAGGACCGGGCCACCGAGGCCGGTCTGCACGTGGCGTCCAGCATCTCCCGGCTGACCAGCCTGCTGGTGACCAACGACCCCGACTCGGGCACGTCCAAGGTGGTCAAGGCGCGGCAGTTCGGCACCCCGATCGTGGACGAGGCCGCGTTCGGGCAGCTGCTGCGGGACGTCGAGCCCGCCGACGGATAGCGGCACGAAAGCACGCCACCGAACCGGCAGGAAATCGTACGAACGGGTGGTTGCCGGACGACTCACCCGGCGGCCGCTCGCCCGCGCGACGGTGACGGATCACCCTGTGGCGCATGGCGAAATGCGAAGTTTGCGGCAATGACTATGGAATGACCTTCGAGGTCCACGCACAGGGCTCGGTGCACGTCTTCGACTGCTTCTCCTGTGCGATCCACCGGATGGCCCCCATCTGCGAGCACTGCCGGGTGCAGATCATCGGCCAGGGCGTGGAGGCCGACGGCCGGTTCTACTGCGGGGCCCACTGCGCCCGCGCCGAGGGAAAGGTGGGCATCGTCGACCGGGTGTGACCCGGTACCCGCCTGAATGCACCCCACGGCCCGGATGTACCGTCGTGGGGTGCACCGCTACCGCTTCCTGTTGTCCCGCCAGTGGGTCATCCTCAGCATCGTCGCGATCGCGCTGATCCCGACGATGATCAGGCTGGGCTTCTGGCAGAAGCACCGGTACGAGGAGCGCACCGCGCGCAACAACCTGGTCTCCTCGGCGCTGCACTCCAGGCCGGTCCCGGTCGAGCGGCTGACCTCTCCCGGGCACGCCGTGACCCGCACCGAGAAGTACCGCACGGTCACCGCGACCGGCACCTTCGACCCCGCCCGGGAGGTCGTGGTCCGGCGCCGGACCAACTCCGACGGCGAGGTCGGCTTCCATGTGCTCACCCCGCTCGTCCTCACGGACGGCAGGATCCTCCTCGTCAACCGCGGCTGGATCCCCGCGAACGGCGCCCAGACCGCCTTCCCGAAGATCCCCGCCCCGCCGTCCGGCCGGACCACCGTCACCGGGCGGCTGATGGCCGACGAGACGACCGCGGCGAGCGGCATCAAGAACGTCAAGGGCCTCCCCGACCGGCAGATCATGCTGATCAACAGCGCGGAGGAGGCGCACCGGCTCGGCGCGCGGGTGCTCGGCGGCTACGTCGAGCAGACGGCGCCCACGCCCAAGGGCGGCCCGGAGCAGATCTCCGACCCCGGCAGCGAGGACGCCCCGCTGAACTACGCGTACATGATCCAGTGGTGGCTGTTCGCCGCGGGCGTGCCGGTCGGCTGGTGGTTCCTGGTCCGCCGGGAGATCCGCGACCGGGAGGAGGCCTCGGCGGCGGAGGCGAAGCCGGAGGAGAGCGCACCGGCCACGGTGTGACCGGGCCGGCGGCTCCAAGCCACGGCCCGCGGGAAACCGCGCCCACGGGAACCCGCGCCCCACGGGACCACGTCACTCCCCCGGCGCACCACCTGATTGGCCCTCTGGTCCGCCGGGAAACCGGATCCCGTGAACGCGCGCATCGAGGACTACGCACTCATCGGTGACGAGCAGACCGCCGCGCTGGTCGGGAAGAACGGCTCGATCGACTGGCTGTGCCTGCCCCGCTTCGACTCCGGCGCCTGCTTCGCGCGGCTGCTGGGCGACGAGGACCACGGCTACTGGCGGATCGCCCCCGAGGGAGCAGAGACCTGCACGCGCCGCGCCTACCGGCCCGACACCCTCGTCCTCGACACCGAGTGGGAGACCCCCGACGGCACGGTCCGGGTCACCGACCTGATGCCGCAGCGCGACCGCGCCCCCGACGTCGTACGCACCGTCGAAGGCGTCAGCGGCCGGGTCACCGTCCGCAGCACCCTGCGCCTGCGCTTCGACTACGGCTCGATCATGCCGTGGGTGCGCCGCGCGGACGGGCACCGGGTGGCCGTCGCGGGCCCGGACTCGGTCTGGCTGCGCTCCGAGCCCGCCGTGCGCACCTGGGGCGAGGACTTCGGCACCCACTCGGAGTTCACCGTCGCCGAGGGCGAGCGGGTCGCGTTCGTGCTCACCTGGCACCCCTCGCACGAGCAGCGCCCGCCGCTCAACGACCCCTTCGAGGGCCTGGAGTGCAGCGTCACCGACTGGCAGGGCTGGGCCCGGCAGTGCCGTTACCAGGGCCCCTACCGGGACGAGGTCGTCCGCTCCCTGATCACCCTCAAGGCCCTCACCTACCTCCCGACCGGCGGGATCGTGGCCGCGGCGACCACCTCGCTGCCCGAGAAGCCGGGCGGGGTGCGCAACTGGGACTACCGGTACTGCTGGCTGCGCGACTCCACCCTCACCCTCGGCGCACTGCTCAACGCCGGCTACCACGACGAGGCCTCGGCCTGGCGCGACTGGCTGCTGCGCGCGGTCGCGGGCGACCCGGCCGACCTGCAGATCATGTACGGCGTCGGGGGCGAGCGGCGGCTGCCGGAGATGGAGCTGTCGTGGCTGCCCGGCTTCGCCGACTCCGCCCCCGTACGGATCGGCAACGGCGCCGTCGAACAGCTCCAGCTCGACGTGTACGGCGAGGTGATGGACTCCCTCGCGCTGGCCCGCAGCTCCGGCCTGCCCCCGCGGCCGCACATGTGGGCGATGCAGCGCGCCCTGATGCAGTTCCTGAGGTCGGCGTGGCGGCAGCCGGACGAGGGCCTGTGGGAGGTGCGCGGCGGCCGGCAGCAGTTCGTGCACTCCAAGGTGATGGTGTGGGTGGCCGCCGACCGGGCCGTCAAGACGCTGGAGCAGTACGAGGACCTCAAGGGCGATCTGGAGGGCTGGCGCGGATTCCGCGACGAGGTCCACCGGGAGGTGTGCGAGAAGGGCTTCGACCCCGAGCGCAACACCTTCACCCAGTACTACGGCTCCCGCGAACTCGACGCGGCGCTGCTGCTCATCCCGCGCGTCGGTTTCCTGCCGCCCGACGACCCGCGGGTGGTCGGCACGGTCGACGCGATCCGCGACGGCCTCGGGCACGGCGGCTTCCTGCGCCGGTACGACACCGAGGACTCGGTGATCGACGGGCTGCCGAGCGGCGAGGGCGCCTTCCTGGCCTGCTCGTTCTGGCTGGCCGACGCGCTCCATCTGACCGGACGCAAGGACGAGGCGCGGGAGCTGTTCGACCGGCTGGTGGGCCTGGTCAACGACGTGGGACTGCTGGCCGAGGAGTACGACCCCGTCGACGGCCGCCACCTGGGCAACTTCCCGCAGGCCTTCAGTCACATCGCGCTGGTGAACACCGCCCTCACGCTGTTCCGGGACGACCAGGCAGGATAGGGGCCATGGATCTTGGACTGAAGGACCGGGTGTACGTCGTCACCGGGGCGACCCGCGGACTCGGCAACGCCGCCGCGCGGGAACTCGTCGCCGACGGGGCGAAGGTCGTGATCAGCGGGCGGGACGAGAAGCGAGTGGCCGACGCCGCCGCCGAACTGGGCCCGAACGCGGTGGGCGTGGCCGTGGGCAACGCCGACCCCGAGGCGCCGCAGCGGCTGATCGCGGCCGCCCGGGACGCCTTCGGCGCGTTCCACGGCGTGCTGGTGAGCGTGGGCGGGCCGGCGCCGGGGTTCGTCGCGGACAACACCGACGAACAGTGGCGCGACGCGTTCGAGTCGGTGTTCCTCGGTGCGGTGCGGCTCGCTCGCGCGGCGGCCGCCGAGCTGGAGCCGGGCGGGGTGATCGGATTCGTGCTGTCCGCGTCGGTGCACGAGCCGATTCCGGGCCTGACCATCTCCAACGGGCTGCGGCCGGGGCTCGCCGGGTTCGCCAAGTCGCTCGCCGACGAGCTGGGGCCGCGCGGGATCCGGGTGCTGGGGTTGCTGCCGTCGCGCATCGACACCGATCGCGTGCGCGAACTGGACGCGTTGTCCGCCGATCCCGAGGCCACCCGGGCCGCGAACGAGTCCCGGATTCCGTTGCGGAGGTACGGGACGCCGGAGGAGTTCGGGAAGGTCGCGGCGTTCCTGCTCTCTCCGGCCGCCTCCTATCTGAGTGGGGTCATGGTGCCTGTGGACGGCGGGATGCGGCACGGGTTCTGACGGTTCCGAAGGCCGCCGCCGGCGTTCAAGTGACCCTTTCCGCACGGTGCTTGACCGACCCCAGCCGTACTTCTGCCGGAAGTGACGGCAGGCCCGCCGACTCGCGCGCATGGGCCAATGCCTGAGCCGTGAACCCGGTCAGGGCCGTTGCCGGGTCCACGTACGGCTCCAGCCGGAGCCACACCCGTGCCGTGGGCGTCGTACGGCGGCCCCGCAGGAGGATCTCCGCGTGAGCCACGCCCTCCTGCCGTACGGCGTCCTGGGCCAGGGCCGATTCCAGGGCCCTGGCCCGCAGGAGGGCGGACGCGTCGTCGCCGGTGTCGATCACGATCTCGGTCAGCCGGCGGCGGCGCAGGACCGTCGTGAGCCACCACAGGGTGAGCAGGACGACGACGGCGAGGGCGGCGACGACCGTCGGCCACCACCAGCTCGTGCCGCGCCAGTGGGTGCGTTCGGCCTTGGTGAGCAGGACGTCGTGCGGGCCGATGTGGATCCACCAGGAGGGCGGCGGCGCACCCAGGCCGACGGCGAGGACCGCGCCGCCGAGCGCGAGGAGGAGCAGGCCGACGAGGCCCAGCAGGACGCGGTTGAGACCGCCGGTGCGCATCCGTCCTCACCCCTTCCGCCCGGGCCGGGACACACGCAGCGACAGCGTGGGCGGCCGGGCCAGGCCGAGGCCCCGGATCGCGTCCGTGAGCACGGTGTCCAGGTCGGCGCGTACGTCGTCCAGGTCACGGAAGTGCGAGACGGCACGGACGTCGGCCTTCGTGCGGCGCATGCGCACCCGGACCGAACGGACCCCGGACACGTCGATGGCCCGGTCGCGGAGAAGGAGCGCCGCGGCCTCGCGCCGGAGTGCCGCGCGGACATCGGGGTGCGGGCGCCGCATGGGCAGCAGTGCGCGCAGGCCGGGTGTGACCGCGAGGGTGATCAGCCACAGGCCGAGTGCGACCGCGACGGCCGCGCCGGTCAGCACCCAGGTGTCGTCCAGGGGCCGCCCGGCCAGTTGCCGGGCGAGTGCGCGGCGCCAGTGCATCGCGGGGTGGTGGGCGCGTACGGCGACGATGTCGTACAGCAGCAGGCCGGCGCCGGCCAGCAGCAGCGCCGCGACGACGGCGGCCGGGACGCGGCGCGGGGACCAGAAGCGGCCACTACCCTTGGCGGGGGCGGGCGGCGTGGTGCCGGGGTCCTTGTCGAGGGTCGGGGTGGTCGGCTGCGGTTCGTTCATCACGCCCTCCCGTGCGGTGCCGGGTGCAGCCGTTCGACCTGGACCGCGACCTCGGGCACCGCCATGTCCACCAACGCGCCTACCCGCTCGGCGACATGGCGACGCACGGCGGCGCAGTGGGCGCCGATGTCGCCGGGGTAGCCGAGTTCGAGGTGCACGCGGACGCGGGCCGCCTGCTGGTGGACGACGACCGTGGCGTGGGGGGCGGCCGCCTCGGCGGGCGGCGGCGGCAGCGCCTCGCGGGCGGCCTGGGCGGCGATCTTCGCCACGACCCGGTCGGCGATCCGGGTGGCGCCGCGCTCGCCCGGCGGCACGAGGGCCGACGGCGGGCGCGCCGCGCCGGTCTCGGCACTCACCTCCGGTCACCGCCGCCGCTCGCGCCGGTCGCCTCGGGTGCGGAAGAACTCACCCGGTTCCAGGTCGCCCTCCGCGAACCGGCCGACGACGAACCCGAGCGCACCCAGGGCCGCCACCAGCAGAAAGGCACCGAAGCCGCCGAAGTACCCGGCGAAGCCCAAGGCCATTCCGGCGATCATCCCGATCACGGCCATGCTCATGGAGCGCTCCTCAGCTCGTCAGCTCGTCAGCTCGTCGGCTCGTCAGGCGTGCGGGTCCGGGACCGGGTCTCACTGGATCCGGGGCTCCGGTTCCTCTTCCTCTTCCTCGGGCAGCTTGACGTCGCTCACCGCGATGTTGACCTCGACCACCTCGAGTCCGGCCATGCGTTCCACGGCGGCGATCACGTTCTCCCGCACGGCGCGGGCGACATCGCCGATGGAGACGCCGTAGTCCACGACGATCTCCAGGTCGAGCGCCGTCTGCACCTCGCCGACCTCGGCCTTCACGCCCCGGGTGACCGACTTGGAGCCGCCGGGCACCCGGTCGCGTACGGCGCCGAAGGTGCGGGCCAGGCCGCTGCCCAGGGCGTGGACGCCGACCACGTCCCGGGCCGCGAGAGCGGCGATCTTCTCCACGACGCCGTCGGCGATGGTCGTCCGGCCACGGGTCGCGGGATCGCCGCCGCCGCGCCGGGTCGCCTTGCGGGTCGAGACCTGTGGTTCCTGGTCGCCTTCGGGGGTCGTCGTCATGTCGGTCATCGCCGTACGTCCCTTTCGGTCGTCCCCTTCGATCGTCCTTCGTCCACCGTAAGCAAGGTTCCCCGACCGCGCGCCGGTGATACGGCAGGCTGGAGGAATGACGGCGGATCGGTGGACACAGGTGGTTCGGCGCCAGGTCGGGCTGGGCAGGCTGCTGCCGCTCGGCGGGCCGCCCGACGGGGTCTGGATCGCGGAGGCCGCGGCCGCGGCGGTACTGGAACGCGCGGCCGCGGACGGGCTGCCCGGGGTGCGGCTCGGCGCGCTGCGGCTCGCGCTCGCCGAGCCGGAAGAGGCGCCCGAGTCCGTCGTACCGGCTCCGCCGAGCGCGCTGGCGCCGGGCCCGCTGCGGCGGACGGCCGACGGCGCG
>NZ_JBEPBF010000167.1:0-18997 GCF_040298985.1 Streptomyces sp. NPDC001093
GCCTTCAAGGCCTCTTGGTAGCCGGATGAGCCATACCAATCCGGGTGCCAAGAGGCCCTGCTGGCCTTCCCGGTCGGCCTCCTGAACAGCCAAGTGATCACCGCATCGACACGGCTTGACGGAAGACTCGCGCAGGTAGGCGACCGGGGCGAGTTGTGCGCGGGTCCGGGCCCAGGGGACCAGGGCGTACGCGGTGGAGGCCAGGGCGGCGCCGTGGAGGCCGAGGGCGGCGTGGGGACGGAGCAGCCGGACGGTGTCGGCACGCGCGCGTGCGTACAGGCAGGCCGGGATGACGATTGCCTCGACGGCCATGAGCCAGGCGATGTACCCGAGGGGTGAGTGCGCGGCGCGTACGCCGAGGCCGTCGATCACCGTGTACGCCGCGATCGTCAGCCCGGTCGCGAGGGCCGCGCCGATCACCGCCCGGTTCGGCCGGCTTCCGCGCAGTCCCCACAGGCTGACGCCGATGAGCCCCACGCAGGACACGGCGATCCCGGTCGGCGCCCGGTCGCCGGGCACCTCGTGGGCGAACGCGGCGGCCGGCACGTGACCTCGAGCGGGGCGCTGCCGCGCTCGACGGGATGCGCCTGGCCGAAGTCACCGAGCCGGAAGGAGGTCATCAGCAGGGCGGAGTTGGCGATATGGAGGACCGCCGAGACCAGCGGGTACGGCCAGGCGGGGCCGGCAGGGAGGGCCACGAACGGCACGATCGCGAGCCGGGTCAGCGCCCCGCCGCCGGAGATCAGACCGAGGCCGACGAGTTGGCCGGTGATCCGGTGCGCGATGGCGTTCCAGCCGGCGTGCGTGACCGCGGCGCGCGGTACCGCGGCGGCGAGCAGCGGCGTCAGGCGGTCTGTTCGCGCACGTCCACCAGTTCGGCACCGGCGTGGGTCACGAGCGCCTCGGGCTCGATCGGGAAGACGGTGTGCGGCGTTCCGGCGGCCGCCCACACCACGTCGTGGGCGAGCAGCGAGCGGTCGGCGAGGACACGTGTGCGTGTGCGGTGCCCGAAGGGCGGCACACCGCCGATGGCGTACCCGGTGGTCTCGCGTACGGCACCGGCGTCGGCCCGGGTGACCTCGCCGGCGCCCAGTTCCTGCCGTACCCGCTCCACGTCCACGCGCGAGGCCCCGTCCATGAGGACCAGCACCGGTACTCCGTCGGCGGCGAAGATCAGCGACTTGCAGATCTGGCTGAGCTCGCAGCCGATGGCCGCGGCGGCCTCGGCGGCGGTGCGGGTGGCCTCCGGGAACCGCCGGGTACGGGCGAGCACGTCCTCGAGCCCGAGGGCGCGCAGGGCCTGCGCGAAACGCGGGTGGGCTCCGGATTCTCCGGCGTCAGTGGCGGCTGTCGTCGTCATGCCCGGCACGCTACGTCATCGCCCGTGCCCTGATCACGACGTTTTCCGGGGCGGGGCAGAAAGCCGGTGAGGGTGCAGCCCCGTCCCCACGGGCACCCTCACCGGCAGCTCCGGCTCGGAAGCGGTACGTCAGGCCCGTACCAGCTCCCTCTCCTCGTCGGGGTCGGCGTCCTTGCCGCCCGCGGGGGACTCCGTGCGCAGGCCCTCGCCCTCGACGTCCACGTTGGGCAGCGCGCGGTCGAGCCACTTCGGCAGCCACCAGGCCCGCTTGCCGAGCAGGGCGAGGACCGCCGGGACGATGGCCATGCGGACGATGAACGCGTCGAAGAAGACGGCGATCGCGAGGCCGAAGCCGATCATCTTGACCATCGCCTCGCTGGAGCCGATGAAGCCGGAGAAGACGGCGATCATGATGACGGCGGCGGCGGTGACGACCCGCGCCCCGTGCTTGAAGCCGGTCACCACGGCCTGACTGGGCTTCTCGCCGTGGACGAACGCCTCCCGCATCCGGGTCACGAGGAAGACCTCGTAGTCCATCGCGAGACCGAAGACCACACCCACCATGAAGATCGGCATCATCGACATGACCGGGCCGGTCTGCTCGACGTTCATCAGGCCGGACAGCCAGCCCCACTGGAAGACCGCGACGACCGCGCCGAGGGCCGCGAGCACGCTGAGCAGGAAGCCGAGGGCCGCCTTCAGCGGGACGAGGACCGAGCGGAAGACCACGATCAGGAGCAGGAAGGCCAGGCCGACCACCAGCGCCAGGTAGGGCAGCAGTGCGTCGTTCAGCTTCTGCGAGACGTCGATGTTCATCGCCGTGGAGCCGGTGACCAGCACCTTGGAACCGGTCTTCTCGGCGATGCCCGCGCCCTTGTCACGGATGGCGTGCACCAGGTCCTCGGTCGTCTTCGAGGACGGCTTGGACTTGGGTACGACGGTGATCGTCGCGGTGTCGCCGGCCTTGTTGGGCACGGCCGGGGTGACCGTGACGACGTCCTTCAGGCCCTTGATCTCGTTGCCGACCTCGGTGAACGCCTTCTTGGGGTGGGCGCTGTCCTTGGCGTCGACCACGACCATCAGGGGGCCGTTGAAGCCCGGCCCGAAGCCCTCGGAGAGCAGGTCGTAGGCGCGGCGCTGGGTGGTGGAGGTGGGCTGGGCGCCGTCGTCGGGCAGGCCCAGTTCCAGGGAGGCGGCCGGGATCGCCGCCGCGCCGAGGCCCAGCACGCCGAGGAGGAGGACGGCGACCGGGCGGCGTACGACGAAGCTCGCCCAGCGGGTGCCCATGTTGGGGCGGCCGGGCTTCTTCGGCGTACGGCCGCCGCCCAGCAGCTTGCTCTTCTCACCGGCCGGCTTGATCCTGCGGCCCGCGTAGCCGAGCAGCGCCGGGATCATCGTCAGCGCGATGAGGACGGCGATGGCGACGGTGCCCGCCGCGGCGATGCCCATCTTGGTGAGCATCGGGATGTTGACGACCGACAGGCCGACCAGGGCGATGACGACGGTGAGGCCCGCGAAGACCACCGCCGAGCCCGCCGTGCCGACGGCACGTCCGGCCGCGTCCTCGCGCTCGCGGCCCTCGGCCAGTTCGGCGCGGTAGCGGGAGACGATGAAGAGGGCGTAGTCGATGCCGACGGCCAGGCCGATCATCGACGCCAGGGTGGAGGTCGTGGAGCCGAGGTCCAGGGCGCTGGCGAGCGCGGTGATGGTGGAGACGCCGATGCCGACGCCGATGAGGGCGGTGAGCAGCGGGAATCCGGCCGCGAGCAGCGAGCCGAAGGTGATGACGAGGACGACGGCGGCGATCCCGATGCCGATGACCTCGCTGGACCCGGTCTCCGGGGTCGCGGCGAGCGCGTCACCGCCGACCTCGACGGTCAGCCCGGCGTCACGCGCGTGCTGGGCGGCCTCCTTCAGGGCGGCCTTCGAGGCGTCCTTCAGCTCCATGCCGGAGACCTTGTACTTCACCGAGGCGTAGGCGATCGTGCCGTTCCTGCTGACGGCGTGCCCGGCGTAGGGGTCGGCGACGGAGGCGACCTCGGAGCCGCTCCGCAGCTCCTCGACGGTCTGCTCGACGGCCGCCTTGTTGTCGTGGTCGGTCATCTTCTCGCCGCTGGGCGCCTTGAAGACCACGCGCGCGGTGGCGCCGTCGGCGCTCATCCCGGGGAAGCGCTGTTCCAGCAGGTCGAAGGCCTTCTGGGCCTCGGTGCCGGGGATGGAGAAGGACGTGCTGCCGGCGGGCGGCGCGGACGCGGCGCCCACCCCGGCCAGGGTGAGCAGCGCGACCCATAGGAGGGCGACGAAGTGCCGTCGCCGGAAGGCGAGACGGCCTGCTTTGTACAGAAACGTGGCCACGGAGGCGTACTCCCGGTCAGGTCGTGGGGTTCATCAGGGCAGGGGTGATCAGCCCGACGACGTGAGCGGTGACGTCAGACGGTGGGCTTGCTCGGGGATCGGAGGATGATCAGCTGGTGGGTGCGCCGAGGGCGGGGAGGACCACGGCGTCGATGTACGACAGGAGGAAGGCCTGCGTCGGCGGCTGCTCGTCGATGAGCGAACGGGCGGCGAACCCGCCGATCATCATGTGCATCACGTAGTCGATCGCGGGGTTGTCGGCACGGACCTCGCCCCGGTCGATCGCCAGCCGCAGCACCCGGCGGAACTCCGCCAGCTCCGGCTCGATGAGATGCTCCTTGAACGCCTTCAGGAGGTCCGGGTTGCCGTGGACGGCCATCGCCAGACCCCGCATCAGCGCGGAGTTCTGTTCCATCTCGCAGTCGTCGGAGCGCAGGGTGAGGGCGTGCAGGTCGCCTCTGAGCGACCCGGTGTCGACCCCGTCGGCGGGGCCGCCCGGCCTGCTGTGCCGCACCGCCTTCGCCACCAGCTCGGCCTTGCCGCCCCACTGGCGGTAGAGCGTGGCCTTGCTGGACCGGGTGCGGGCGGCGACGGCGTCCATGGTGAGGGCGTCGTAGCCGACCTCCCGGAGCAGGTCGAGCACGGCCCCGTACAACTCGGCCTCGCGCTCGGGCGTGATCCGGCTGCGACGCGAAGCTGCGACGACCTCGGTCATGTCACTCGCCTTCCCACTCCGGAGCCTCCTGCTTCGTACCACCACGAAGATACCCCTTGGACGATGCGAAACGAAACCGTTTCGTACGTGTGTTGGGTCACGAACGTGAGGGCCGCATAAGTTCGCGGCCGTGAGGACCGCGCCGGTTGCGGCCGCGCGGGCCGCACGAGTTGCTGGGCCCCAGCGGGCGGAAAAGCATGGGGAGGGTGAGCTATCTGCGCTTTCCCCACCTCAGCGGCGACCTGGTGTGCTTCGTGGCCGAGGACGACATCTGGCTGGCCCCCCTCGACACCCCGGGCCGGGCCTGGCGGCTCACGGCGGACCGCACGAAGGAAGGGCACCCGCGCTTCTCCCCCGACGGCCGCCTGATCGCCTTCACGAGCTGGCGCAGTCTCGTCCCCGAGATCCACCTCGTCGACGTCGAGGGCGGCCCCGCGCGGCAGCTGACGTACTGGGGCAACACCGACACCCAGGTCTGCGGCTGGACGCCCCCGGACGAGGACGGAACGTGCCACATCCTGGCCGTCGCCTCCCACGGCGAGCCCTTCTCGCACTTCACCTGGGCCTACAAGGTGTCCACCGACGGCGACCCCGGCCGCAAACTGCCCTGGGGCCCGGTCGCCGACATCCAGGTCGCCAACGTCGAGGGCGAGCACCGGACACTGCTGCTCACCGGCACCCCACCGCACGAACCGGCCTCCTGGAAGCGCTACCGAGGAGGCGCCATGGGCCGCCTCTGGCTGCACGGGCGGCGGCTCGTGTCCGACATCGGCGGCCATCTGGCCTCCCCCCTGTTCGTCGCCGGCCGGATCGCCTTCCTCTCCGACCACGAGGGCGTCGGCAACCTCTACTCCTGCGCGTACGACGGCACCGACCTGCGCCGCCACACCGACCACGACGCCTGCTACGCCCGGCACGCCTCCACCGACGGCACCCGGGTGGTCTACCAGTGCGCGGGCGACCTGTGGCTGGTGGACGACCTCTCCCCTCGGGCCGTACCGCGCAAGCTCGACATCCGCCTGGCCGGGCCGGCCAACGGGCGCCGCCGCCACCAGGCGCCGGCCGCGCAGAACATCGACGGCGTCTCCGTGGACGAGACGGGCCGGGCCAGCGCCGTCGTCGTACGCGGCAGCCTGTACTGGCTCACCCACCGCGACGGCCCCGCCCGTACGATCACCGACACGCCCGGCGTGCGGGTACGGCTGCCGGAAATGCTGGGCACGACCGGGCAGGTGGCCTATGTGACGGACGCCGAGGGCGAGGACGCCGTGGAGATCGCCCAGCTGCCCCGTGCGACCGGCGACCGCCCTCCCCGCCGGCTCGCCTCCGGCCGGATGGGCCGCGTCCTGGAGATGGCCTCCGACCCCCTGGGCGAACGGCTGGCGGTCGCCTCGCACGACGGGCGGCTGCTGCTGATCGATGTGGCGGAGGAGCCGGAAGGCACCGAGGGCCAGGTCACGGGAGAGACGGCGGACGCGGGGAGTGCATCAGGGGACGCGGATAACTCCGGGGGCTCTGGTGACTCCGGTGACTCTGGTGGTGGCTCGAGTCGCTTGGATGACTCTGGTGGCTTGAGTGGCTCAGGTGACGGTGGCTCAGGCGACGCAGGTGACGGCGGCTCAGGTGCCGCCGGTGTCGGCGAGCACGTGACCGAGCTGATCCGGTCCATCAACGGTCCCGTGCGCGACCTCGCCTTCTCCCCGGACGGCGCCTGGCTCGCCTGGTCCCACCCGGGCATCGGCCGCTCCCTGCGCCAGATCAAACTGGCCCGCATCAAGGACCGGCTGATCGTCGACGTGACCAACGGCCGCTTCGAGGACGAGAACCCCGTCTTCACCCGCGACGGCCGCTACCTCGCCTTCCTCTCCTGGCGCGGCTTCGACCCGGTGTACGACGTCCACACCGGCGACCTGTCCTTCCCGCTCGGCTGCCGCCCGTACCTCGTGCCGCTGAACTCGGCGACGCTCTCCCCCTTCGCCCTGAACCCCGAGGGCCGTCCGGCGGCCGGCGGGCTCGACCCGGTCGAGGACGAGGAGACGGGCGAGGCGGGCACGGTGACCGTGGAGGTCGAGGGCCTGGCGATGCGGGTCACGCCGTTCCCGGTGATCGCCTCCAAGTACTCCGCGCTGCACCCGGTCGCCGGCGGCGGGCTGGTCTGGCTGCGCTGGCCGATCTCCGGCGCGCTCGGCGAGACCTTCGCCAACCCGGCCGACGTCAGCGGCCGCCCGACCCTGGAGTACTTCAACCTCGCCAAGGCGAAGAAGTCCGAACTGGTCGACCACCTCGACTGGTTCGCGGTCAGCGGCGACGGCACCCGGCTGGTCGTCGTGGACGAGGGCGACCTGCGCGCCGTGCCCTCCACGGAGATGGGCGACAGCGACACGAGCGTCTGGATCGACCTGCGCCGCATCCTGCACGTGGTCGACCCGCCCGCCGAGTGGCGCCAGGCGTACGACGAGGCCGGCCGGCTCATCCGCGCCTACTTCTGGGACCCGGGCATGTGCGGCATCGACTGGGACGCGGTGCTCGACCAGTACCGTCCCCTCGTCGAACGGGTCGCCTCCCCCGACGAGTTCGCCGATCTCCTGCGCGAGGTCCTCGGCGAGCTGGGCACCTCGCACGCCTACGTCACCGCCGCCCGCCGCAACGAGGGCCCGGCCCACTACCAGCGCTGGCAGGGCCTCCTCGGCGCCAACCTCGTACGCCGCGACGGCCACTGGACGATCAAGCGCATCCTGCCCGGCGACTCCTCCGACTCCAAGGCCCGCTCGCCGCTGGCCGGCACGGGCATCCGCGAGGGCGCCGTCCTCACCCACGTCGACGGCCGCCCGGTCGATCCGGTGACCGGCCCGTATCCGCTCCTCGCCGGCTCCGGCGGTACGACCGTGGAGCTGACGTTCCTCCCCCCGGAAGGGGAGCCGGGCCGGGCCCGCCGGGTCGCCGTCGTCCCGCTCGTCGACGAACGGCCGCTGCGCTACCAGGACTGGGTCGCCAAACGCCGCGAGGTCGTACGGGAGTTGAGCGGCGGCAAGTGCGGCTATCTGCACATCCCCGACATGGGCGGCTCCGGCTGGGCCCAGTTCAACCGCGACCTGCGCATGGAGGTGTCCCGGCCCGCCCTGATCGTGGACGTGCGCGGCAACGCGGGCGGGCACATCAGCGAACTCGTCATCGAGAAGCTGACCCGGACGATCCTGGGCTGGGACCTGACGCGGGACGCGCAACCGGTGTCGTACACCTCGAACGCGCCGAGGGGCCCGGTGGTCGCGCTCGCCGACGAGGCGACCTCCTCGGACGGCGACATGATCACGGCCGCCTTCAAGCTGCTGAAGCTCGGCCCGGTGGTCGGCCAGCGCACCTGGGGCGGCGTGGTCGGCATGACCGGCCGGCACCGGCTGGGCGACGGCACGGTCATCACGGTGCCGATGAACGCGGCCTGGTTCGACGCCTACGGCTGGTCCGTGGAGAACCACGGCGTCGCCCCCGACCTGGAGATCATGCGCACCCCGCTGGACTGGGCGGAGGGCCGGCACGCCCAGCTGGCCGACGCGGTCGAACTGGCCCTGGAACTGCTGGAGTCCAACCCCGCCGCCATCCCCCCCGACTACAGCGGGTCCCCCGACCGCTCCCGCCCGAAGCTCCCTCCGAGGAAGCTCCCTCCGAGGACTCGGTGACCGGGGAACTGATCAAAAAGGGCCGCGTATCGAAGGGGCGCGGGGAACTGCGCGACAAGCCACAACGCACCCGCACCCGCACCCGACAACGCGCCGAAGGCACCCCGCACACAGACGCAGGGCACCCTTCAGAAGAAGGGCGCCCCACGCCGATCCGGCCAAAGCCGAGCGCAGCGACTACGCGTCGTAGTCCCGGTCGAAGCGATCTTCCATCTCCGCTTCCGTGTCCTCGATGTCGCGCAGATTCTCGCGACCGCGCTGCGGCTGCTGCTGGCCTCGCGAGGGCTGCTGCTGGCCACGCTGAGGCTGCTGCTGGCCGCGCTGGGGCTGCTGCTGGCCGCGCTGGGGCTGCTGCTGGCCGCGCTGACCGGCCCGCTCACGGGCCTCACCGAGCTTCTGCTTGCCCTGTTCCTGCCACTCGTTGGCCTTGTCCTTCATACCCATGTGGGTTCACTCCCGTGGTGGGTGAGGTGGAGAATTCGGCCCCTCAGTGGGGCCTCGACCAGATTCACACGGGCGACCACGGAGCGCATGTGGATCAGTCACGGTGCGTAGCGCGCGCTGCTTCGTCGGCCTCCCCACCTGCACCGACGAGCCCGGAGCGCATCCCCTGCAGCCGGGGCGCGAACCGCTTCATCTCGCGCTGCCCGACCGTCCCGATGAGCGCCGGCAGATAACCGCGCACGCCCTGCATGCCGCGCAACCACCACTGCCCGTACACGTGCGCCGAGCGCCGCTCGATCCCGGCGACCAGCCGGTCCACCGCCGGCCCCAGCGGATAGGTCTTGTTGGAGGGCCACGGCAGCCGCTGCCTCAGCTCCCGCATGACGTCGTCCTGGTCGGCGCCGCGCACCATGTCGGTGTCGGTCCAGGACAAGTACGCGACACCGACGCGCACACCCTGGTAGCCGACCTCGGCGCGCAGACTGTGCGCGTACGCCTCCACGCCCGACTTGGACGCGCAGTAGGCCGTCATCATCGGCGCCGGAGTGATCGCGGCGAGCGAGGCGATCTGGAGCAGATAGCCCCGGCTCTCCACCAGCACCGGCAGGAAGGCCCGCGCGGTCACCGCCGAACCGATCAGGTTCACCTCGATCACCCGCCGCCAGGCCTGCGGATCGGAGTCGGCGAACGGACCGCCCGTCGCCACACCGGCGTTGGCGACCACGATGTCGACCTTCCCGAACCGCGCCTTCACCTCCTGCGCGACCCGGCTCATCGTCTCGTGGTCGGTGACGTCGGCGTACCAGTAGGCGCTGTCGCTGTGCAGGCGCGAGGAGACGTCCTTGAGGGCCTCCTCCTCCAGCCCGACCAGCGCCACCTTCGCGCCGCGCGCGGAGAGCTTGCGCGCCAGCAGCTCACCGACGCCGCGCGCCGCTCCGGTGACGACCGCGACCTGCCCTTCCAGGCTGACCCTGCTCATGCGCCCTCCTTGATCTGCACGCCTGTGGCCTTCTTGCGGGTGACGTAGGTGGTGACGAGTTCCCGGATCCTGCCGGTCACCAGGTCGGGGGCCTCGATGGGGGTCATGTGGCCGACGCCGGTCAGCTCGGTGAGACCGACGCAGTGCGGCAGCGCGGCGACCAGCGCGCGGGCGTGCACGGGGGGCGTGAGCCGGTCGGACGCGCCGTGCACGATCGCGGTCGGCGCGTGCAACTCCCGTACGCCGTGGTCGAGATCGAGCACCTCGAGCACGCGCGCCCAGGCGTGCCGCACGGCGCGCGGGCAGGCGTGCACGATCCGCGCGCACGCCTCCACCATGTGCGGGGCGGAACCTGCGCCCATGGTGGCGTACTTGAGGATGCTCTTCGCGACCGGCGTGACCGGGCCGAGCGGGGCGCGCGAGCCGAGAATGCGCCCGGTGATCCAGGTGCGCACGCGCCCGGCGCCGAGCGGCACCACGCGCGCCTCCGCCACCAGCCGCGAACTGCCGGTGCTGCACAGCAGGACGGCGGCGGCGTGTTCCCGGAAGCGGGGGCGCGCGGCTGCGGCCATGACGGTCATACCGCCCATGGAGTGCCCGACGATCAGCGCCTTCTCCCCGGGTGCGAGCGTCTGCGCGAGGACCGCTTCGAGGTCGTCCGCCAGCGTGTGGGTGGTGCACGCGGGGCTCGCGGGACTGCGCCCGTGCCCCCTCTGGTCGTACGCGATCACCCGGTGGTCCGTCGCCAGGTCCCGAATCTGCGCCGCCCAGAAGGCGGTCGAGCAGGTCCAGCCGTGGGAGAGGACGACGGGGGGCGCGCTCTCGGGGCCGTGCACCTCGACGTGCAGCCGCGCGCCGTCGGCGGAGACGACGGTGAGTTCGCGGGAGGCGGTGGGCGGGGCGTACGGCCCGGAGGTCACGGAAGCGATCCTGCTCATGCGGCACCCTCACTCTGCTGGGCGGCGGCCACCGTCTTCTGCACGGCGGTACCGGCCTTCTGTACTGCCGTATCGGCCTTCTGCACTGCCGTATCGGCCGCCTTCTGTACTGCCGTACCGGCCGGCTTGCCGTCGGTCTTCCGGATGACCTCGTACTCCGCCAGGTCCACCCGCCGGGTCGCGCGCCGGAACTCGGACGTCGTACCGGGCCAGATGGTGGTGTTCCGGCCGCTCGCGTCGAGGTACCAGCTGGTGCAGCCACCGGTGTTCCACACGGTGCGCTTCATGCGCTCCTGGACCTTGTGGTTCCAGTCCTCGACGGCCGCGGGCCGGGCATCGAGGGCCGTACGGCCGCCGAGGACGTCCAGTTGCCGCAGATAGTCGGCCATGTAGTTCAGCTGGGACTCGATCATGAGGATCATGGAGGAGTTCCCGAGGCCGGTGTTGGGCCCGATGATCGTGATCCAGTTCGGGAACCCGGCGGCCGCGGCACCGCGCAGCGCCTGCATGCCGTTCTTCCAGGACTCGGCGAGGGTGACGCCCTCCGCTCCGACCACCCGCTCGGCGATCGGCAGGTCCGTGACGTGGAAGCCCGTGCCGAAGATGATCGCGTCGGCCTCGGCCTCGGTGCCGTCGGCCGCGACGACGGTCGACCCGCGGATCTCGCTGAGCCCGCTGGCGACGACGTCCACGTTCGGCCGGGTCAGCGCCGGGTAGTACGTGCTGGACAGCAGGATCCGCTTGCAGCCGATGCGGTAGTCGGGGGTCAGCTTGGCGCGCAGGGCCGGGTCCTTGACGGCGCGGGCCATGTTGCGCTTGGCGAGCTGCTCGACCAGGCCGAGTTCGTCGGGGTGCTTGGTGAACGCCTGCACCTGCAGTTCCCGGATGCCCCACAGCAGGCCGCGCCTGAGCCGGGTGGTGAAGGGGACGGACCGGTGCAGCCGGCGTTCGGCGCCGCTGATGGCGCGGTCCACGCGGGGCATGACCCATGGCGGCGTGCGCTGGAAGAGGGTGAGCCGGCCGACCTGCGGCTGGATCGCGGGCACGATCTGGATGGCGGAGGCGCCGGTGCCGACCATAGCGACGCGCTTGCCGCGCAGGTCGTAGTCGTGGTCCCAGCGGGCGGAGTGGAACACCTTGCCCGGGAAGGATTCCAGGCCCGGGATCTCGGGGATCTTGGGGTCGGACAGCGGCCCGGTGGCGGAGACGACCACGTCGGCGGTGAGCGTGCCCCGCGCGGTCTCGATCTCCCACCGCAGGTTCTCGGTGTCCCAGCTCATCAGCTTGACCTCGGAGTCGAAGCGGATGTGGGGGCGCAGTCCGAACAGGTCGGTGACGTGCTCGAGGTAGGCGCGGATGTGCCCCTGCCCGGAGAAGGTGCGCGGCCAGTCGGGGTTGGGCGCGAAGGAGAAGGAGTAGAGATGGGAGGGCACGTCACAGGCGCACCCGGGGTAACTGTTGTCCCGCCAGGTACCACCGACGCTGTCCGCCCGCTCCAGGACGACGAAGTCGGTGATCCCTTCGCGGCGCAGCCGCACGGCGGCCCCCAGCCCGCCGAACCCGGACCCGATCACCGCCACCCGTACATGCTCGTGCTCGGCCATCCCGAAGCCTCCACGCATCGCCTTGGACTCTGCCAGTGAACACTGGCGCAATGGGACTGTAGAGCAGCCCCGTACCGAGCGGTAGGGGGCGGGAGAAGGAAGTTACCGGCGGTACACCATAGGCTTCGGGCGTGGCAGAGGACGCAGAACACCCGGAGGTACGGCCGCGGGCACGGCGCGAGTACCGCATGGAGGAGCTGGCGCGGCTGGCCGGCATCACCGTGCGCACGCTGCGCTTCTACCGTGAGCGCAAGCTGATCCCGCCGCCCCGCCGCGAGGGCCGTATCGCCTGGTACGACGACCACCACCTGGCCCGTCTGCGCACCATCGCCGCCCTGCTGGAGCGCGGCCACACCCTGAACGGCATCGCGGAACTCGCCGAGGCCCTCGACCAGGGCCGAGGCGTCGCCGACCTCCTCGGCGTCGGCACCCCCACCGAGGAGGAGCCGGTCCGCCTCACCCCTGAGGAGCTCGCCGCCCGCTTCGAGGGCGAGGTCACCCCCGAGAACCTCGCCGCCGCCATGGAACTGGGCTACCTCGGCACCGACGGCGACGAGATCGTCCACATCAGCCGCCGGCTGCTGGACGTCTCCTCCGCCCTGGTCCGCGAGGGCATCCCGCTCGCCGAGGTCCTCACGGCCGCCGCCCGCGTCCGCGAACACGCCGACGCCCTGGCCGGACTCTTCACCGACCTGATCCTCCGCCACGGCCCCGAGGAGGACCTCCACCGCCTGCGCCCCCTGGCCCGCAGCGTGGTCGAGGCGGAACTGTCGCTGGCCCTGGACCGGCGGATCAGCAAGCGGGACTAGAGGTCGTAGACGACGGTCACGGGCGCGTGGTCGGACCAGCGCTCGGCGTGCGTGGCCGCGCGCTCCACAAGGCCCTTGACGGCCTTGCCGGCGAGACCGGGCGTGGCGACCTGGTGGTCGATGCGCCATCCGGAGTCGTTGTCGAAGGCCCGCCCCCGGTACGACCACCAGGTGTACGGACCCTCGACGTCCGGGTGCAGGGCGCGTACGACGTCGACGTAGCCGCCGTCCTCCGCCGCGAACACCCGGCCGAGCCACTCACGTTCCTCGGGCAGGAAGCCGGAGTTCCTGGTGTTGCCGCGCCAGTTCTTGAGGTCGGCCTGCTGGTGGGCGATGTTCCAGTCGCCGCAGACGAGCACCTCGCGCCCGTCGGCGGCGGCCCGCTCGCGCAGCGCCTTGAGGTGGGTGAGGAACTCGTCCATGAAGCGGACCTTCTCGTCCTGCCGCTCGGTGCCGACCTCGCCGGAGGGCAGGTAGAGGGAGGCGACGGTGACGCCGGGCAGGTCGGCCTCGACGTAGCGCCCGCTGCCGTCGAACTCGGCCGAGCCGAAGCCGACCCGGACGCGGTCGGGCTCGCGCCGGGTGTAGAGGGAGACGCCCGCACGGCCCTTGGCGGCCGCCGGGGCGTGCACGACGTGCCAGCCGTCGGGCTGCCGGACCTCCTCCGGCAGCTGGTGCGGCTCGGCGCGCACCTCCTGCAGGCAGACGACGTTCGCTTCCGTCTGCGCGAGCCACTCCACGAAGCCCTTCTTGGCGGCGGCCCGCAGTCCGTTCACGTTCACCGAGGTCACAGTCAGCACCCCGGCACGATACCGGCACACTGGTCGGAGTCCTCAAAGCCCGAGGTCCCACCGTCTGCATAGAAGTACGATATCCAGCATGATTATACGCCCCGTTCGTTTCGATCACCCCGACGCCGTGAAGCTCAACGACGAGGTCCAGGCCGAGTACGCCGAGCGTTACGGCGACGACGGCGACGCCACCGTCCTCGACACGAGGGACTTCGACCCGCCCCACGGCGTCTATCTGATCGCGTACGACGAGTTCGACCGCCCTGTGGCCACCGGCGGCTGGCGCAGCCAGGATCGCAACGAGGAGGGCAACGAGGACGGCGACGCCGAGCTGAAGCGCATGTTCGTCATAGCGGAGATGCGCGGCCGCGGACTGGCCCGCCGGATCCTCACGGCCCTGGAGGAGGACGCCCGCGCGGCCGGCCGCATCCGCATGGTCCTGGAGACCGGGACCAAGCAGCCGGAGGCCATCGCCCTGTACACCGCGAGCGGCTACGAACCCTGCGCCAAGTTCGGCTACTACCGGCACCACGAGGAGAGCCGCTGCTTCGCGAAGCGGCTGTAGACACGATGGAGCCCCAGTCGGCTTCCGCCGACTGGGGCTCCATGCTGCGTGGACCTGAGGGGATTTGAACCCCTGGCCCCCTCGATGCGAACGAGGTGCGCTACCGGACTGCGCCACAGGCCCTTGCAACGAGTGAAACTTTAGCATCCCGATCGGGGTGCTTGGAAATCCGTTCCCTGACTGGTCAGCACGCCTTCCGGAAGTGTGGCGGGCGTCACTCGTTGGCCGCGCGGGGGCGGTCGCCGTCCTCGTACTGATCGAAGAGGGGCGTGCGTCCGCGCTCACGCGCCCGGCGCGCGGAGGCCCCGCCGGGGTTCGCTCCGCGGGTGCGCGTCCGGGCCTGGGGCGGCGAGTCGTTGCGGCTGTCCGCCGGCTTGCCCCCGTGCTCAGGCATCCGCTCCTCCGCGTCGGCCTCCGGCGTGCGGCTCGCCTCGTGCTCCGGCGCGACCGAGCTGGAGCGCGCCGAACTCCAGGTGTCGGGCGCCCCCAGATCCACGTCGGACGTGGCACGCGGCGCGACCGGCGCGGTCACGTACGTCGGCAGGGGCACAGGCACGGGATCCCAGCTGTCCCCGCCGGGCCGCCGCTGCCGCTCGCGCTGCTGGTCCACCCACTCGGCGTGGTCGGTCTGCTCGACCAGGGCGCGCCGGTCCGCGGTGAGTGCGGCGAGCCCGGTGTCCGTCTGGACCTGAGGGGCTCCCTCCGTTTCGTCCGCGCCGGGTCCCGCGTCGAGGGGCGCGCGACGGCGCGGCTGGCGCTCCCGCTCCCGCAGCCGCTGGGCGGCCACCTCGGCGCGCCGGCGGTCCATCTGGTACGCGAAGCGACGGCGCTCCTGGGAGCGCAGGTACGCGATGTACCCGCTGAGCAGAACGGCCGGTGCGGCAGGCGCCCACAGGAAGGCGAGCCCGCCGACGGCGGCGACGATCGCCCCCAGCGTGAAGGCGAGGAAGAGGACCACGGTGGTGCGCCTGCGGCGCGCGAGGACCTTCGAGCGCCGGGCGCGCGCTGCGGCCGCCTGCGCCGAAGAGGCGCGCCGCTCGGACGACCCTGGCTTCTGCGCCGCCGTGGAGCCGGACTTGGGCGCCGGTCCGGCGTCGTGTTCGCGCGCCGGTTGCGCTCTCCCGGACGCCTCGGATTCGGCGTCGGCGTGCACCTGACGGCGGGTCGGAGGCATGGCGAAGGACCGGACGTCCACCGAGTCGGTGACGGCGTCCGGGACACCGGCGCCGGGCTCCCCCTCCTGGTCGGAGCGCGCCCGCAGGTCCTTGGCGTACCGGCGCTCCATTCCCGCCCGTCCGGACAGCAGCCGGATGGCGGTGCTGAAGCGTTCCGTCGGACGGGCCTCGTTCAGCTCGTCCTGCCTACGGAGCCACATCGGCACCAAGTAGGCGGCCCAGGCCCCGACAATGACTGCGTAGATGAGGCCGCTGCTGCTCACGTCTCACACCGTAGAGGGGTTTGCGTGAGGCCATCCGCCAATTGGGCCGGTGTGTCGCACGATCTGGCTGATATTTCCAGCTTTTTTTGCGACCGATGCGATCAGTGACCGCCTCAGGCACGAATTCAATGCCGCTGAGACGGTCAACAACCGATCAATTTCGAACACATATTCAATTTCCCGTGCTCTGGGGTTTCTGCCGCACCTGCTCGGAGCGTGCCCGCTGCCACCGTGCGAGCAAACCGTCGGGCACCTCTTCCGCGGTGAGCGCGAACACCAGATGGTCGCGCCAGGCCCCGTCGATGTGCAGATAGCGCGGCCGGAGCCCCTCCTCGCGGAATCCGAGTTTCTCCACGACCCGCCGGCTGGGCCGGTTCTCGGGCCGAATGCAGACCTCGATGCGATGCAGTCCGACAGTGCGGAAACAGTGGTCCACCACGAGCGCGACGGCCGTCGGCATCACCCCGCGCCCGGCGACGGCCTCGTCCACCCAGTAGCCGACGTGCCCCGAGCACATCGATCCCCAGGTGATCCCGGCGACCGTCAGCTGCCCGACGAGCCGCCCCTGGTACTCGATGACGAACGGCAGCATCCGGCCCGCGTTGGCCTCGGAACGCAGGTGCCGGACCATCTGGCGGTAGGTCGGCCGGTGCGCGATCGGCCCGCTCGGCGTGGGCGGCGGAATGGTCGCCTCCCAGGGGCGCAGCCAGTCCCGGTTGCGCCGGTTCACCTCGCGCCAGGCCCGCTGGTCGCGCAGCCTTATCGGCCGGAGGACGACATCGCCGTCCGCCAGCACGACCGGCCAGGAAGGGCTGTTCAGCTCGCACCCCCGCTGCTGGGTCTGGGGTGGTCGCCGCCGCGGATCTGGTCGACGGCGTGGACCAGCAGGGGTTCCAGCACGGCGAGGCCGTCACGCACCCCGCCCGTGGAGCCCGGCAGATTGACGATCAGGGTCCGTCCCGCCACCCCGGCCAGGCCCCGGGAGAGCGCCGCGGTCGGCACCTTCTCCCGCCCGTGGGCCCGGATGGCCTCGGCGATGCCGGGCACCTCCCGGTCGATCACGGCGCGGGTCGCCTCGGGCGTGCGGTCGGTCGGTGAGATCCCGGTGCCGCCGGTGGTGACGACGGCGTCGTAGCCGGCGTCGACGCCCGCGCGCAGGGCCGCCTCGACCGGCTCCCCGTCCGGGACGACCTGGGGGCCGTCGACGTCGAACCCGAGGCTCTTCAGGCCGTCGGCGACCAAGGGGCCGCCCTTGTCCTCGTAGACACCCGCGGCAGCCCTGTTGGAGGCGGTGACCACCAGAGCGCGGTAGGTCATGCCCTGCTCCAGTCGCCCGACTTGCCGCCCGTCTTCTCCTCCACCCGCACGTCCGTGATGACCGCTCCCTTGTCGACCGCCTTGACCATGTCGATCACGGTGAGCGCGGCGACCGTCACGGCGGTGAGGGCCTCCATCTCGACGCCCGTACGGTCCGTCGTCTTCACGGTGGCCTGGATCTCCACGGCGTCGTCCGCGACCGACAGATCCAGTCTCACACCCGACACCGACAACGGGTGACACAGCGGGATGAGATCCGGTGTGCGCTTGGCGCCCATGATCCCGGCGATCCGCGCGGTGGCGAGGGCGTCGCCCTTGGGCATCCCCTCGCCTCGCAGCAGCTCGACCACGCGGGGCGAGACGAGGACGCGGCCACTGGCGCGGGCGGTGCGCGCGGTCACGTCCTTCCCCGATACGTCGACCATGCGGGCCGCGCCCGAGTCGTCGATGTGCGTCAGTCCGTCCTGCGTACTCATGGTGTGTGCCGCTCCCGGTCCGGGCCCGTCACAGTGCGGTGCGCGGGCCTGTTGTGCGCGCCACGGTACCCCCAACCAGCAGGGCTCAGCCGAGCAGGACCACCTCCACCTCGGCCCCGGGCTCGACGGACTCCACGTCCTCGGGGACGACGATCAGCGCGTCGGCGTGCGCGAGCGCCGCGATCAGGTGCGAGCCGGAGCCGCCCACGGGGGTCACCTCGCCGGCGCCGTACGCACCGCGCAGGAACTGCCGGCGGCCCTTGGGTGATCGCAGCGCCTCATCGGTCCTCAGGGTGGCCCGGGCACGGGGCCGGTGCACGTCCGGCAGGCCCATCAGGACGCGGATGGCCGGGCGGACGAACAGCTCGAAGGAGACGTACGACGACACCGGGTTGCCCGGCAGGGCCAGCAGCGGCGTGTGGTCGGGACCGATGGAGCCGAAACCCTGGGGCTTGCCGGGCTGCATGGCGAGCTTGCGGAACTCCACGCCGCCGCCCGCCTCGTCCTCGTCGCCGACGTACGAAAGCGCCTCCTTGACGACGTCGTACGCCCCGACGCTCACGCCGCCCGTGGTCACCATCAGGTCGGCGCGGACGAGCTGATCCTCGATGGTGGAGCGCAGGGTCTCGGCGTCGTCGGCGACGGCGCCCACCCGGTAGGCGATGGCGCCTGCGTCCCGTGCGGCGGCGGTGAGGGCGAAGCTGTTGGAGTCGTAGATCTGGCCGCCGGACAGATCCTCGCCGGGCTGGACGAGTTCGCTGCCGGTGGACAGGACGACCACGCGCGGGCGCGGGCGCACGCGTACCGTGCCGCGGCCGATCGCGGCCAGCAGCGCGATCTGCGGCGGGCCGAGGATCGTCCCGGCCTCCAGGGCGCGGTCGCCGGCCTTCACGTCGCTGCCCTTGGCGCGCACGTGCGCGCGTGCCTCGGCGGGGCGGTGCACGCGCACCTGCCCCGCGGCGCCCTCCGGGGCCAGGCTGCGCGCCCGCATCCCGCTCACCGGGCCCTCGCCGAGCCCTCCGTCGGTCCACTCCACGGGGACGACGGCCTCGGCACCGGGCGGCAGCGGCGCGCCGGTCATGATGCGGGCGGCCTGGCCGGGGCCGACCCGGACCGTGTCGGCGGCGCCCGCCGCGACGTCGCCGACGACCTCCAGGACGGCCGGGAACTCCGCACTGGCGCCCGCCACGTCCGCGACCCGCACCGCGTACCCGTCCATGGAGCTGTTGTCGAACGGCGGCAGGGACACCGGCACCGTCACGTCGTCGACCAGGACGCAGCCCTGGGCGTCGAGCAGCTGCAGCTCGATGGGGTCGAGGGGGCGGACGGTCGAGAGGATGTCCTCCAGGTGCTCGTCCACCGACCACAGGTCGTCCGGGCCGGCGGGGCGGGTCGCGGCGCTGCTCAATGTTGCTGCATCTCCTCGGCTACGTAACTGCGAAGCCAGGTCCGGAAGTCCGGGCCCAGGTCTTCACGTTCGCACGCCAGTCTGACAATGGCACGCAGATAGTCGCCACGGTCGCCGGTGTCGT
>NZ_JBEPBF010000168.1:0-18834 GCF_040298985.1 Streptomyces sp. NPDC001093
CCCGCTGGAACAGTTCCCACAACTCGTCCGGCACCATGCGCTCGACCATCACCACACGGTGCAGACTACCCAGAACACCAAATGAGACGACGTCTAAAGGGTGTAGCGGCCCCGGCCATAGCGGCCCCGGCCCTAGGAATCTTGCACAGATCGAGCTTCCACGCCTCGTCTGGGTGCTGGTCCCAGTAGGCGCAGAGCGCCGTAACGTCAGCGTCTGTGCCCCATACGCCCGGGCACCCAAGCATCACGGCACTCCCCCGCCTTCCCCCTTCGCGCCGACGCCTTCCCGAACACACGCTCGCGCACTGCCTGGCATACGTCTCGCGGTGCCCACGGCGGGCATCACTATGCCGTCGAGAACGGCGAGCCGGAGCATAGGAAGACCGCGACCCTCCCATCCGTGACCTGCACACCCTCAGCCAGGTCTGCCCCTGGCCCCAGCACGCAGCCAGCTACGCCCGGATGATCTGCGCCGACCACGCCCACCCCAGCCTGCGGATGCACGCCGAGCGCCTGTCCCAGACCTCCAGCGACATCAGCACGAACTCCGTCTCGCCAACCTGCCCTCCCCCCTCTACGGGCGAACGCGCCCAGAGAGTGGGGTCCGGCCAGTGCACCGCACAGTTGAAACTCCCTGCACCCCCAGCACCACGTCCACTGGTCTGCCCCCAGCACCCTCCAAGCCATCGAGCAGCCGATCCCGGTGACTGCCCCAAGCACCGCCATGCCTCACGGACGCGCGCCGAAGCGAACGCAAGTGCCCTTGTCGCCGTGGAGGTATGGGGCGCACAAGGTCACGGGCAGGTTCACGGCAGCAGCAAGGGGGTCCGGTCCCACAGCCGATGATCGCCTCACCCCACATCGCCCACGGCCGGTTCGCACAGGGCTCGTCTACGTGCAGTTCCCCAGCCCTGACTCATGGCCACGGCTACAGGGAGATCATTCCACCCTTTCGTGGGACAGTTTTGTTCGAATCCGGACGACTAGCATGCCATGCACGTCGACCATGAAATTGCATGACGGGATTTCATGGGGCCCCATCTGCGCGATCCCGGCGGCCGCGACAGGGGACCTTGAAAAATAGGATTATCGAATCAGAGAGGATATGTCTACGATGCAGAACTTCTCGAACGGGATGGCTGCTAGTGTCATCCCTGGACGGTGGATTAAGAGCCGCAAGAGCGAAGCCAACGGCATGTGCGTCGAGGCAGTCCGTCTACCCCAAGGCGGCGTGGCTCTGCGGAACTCGACGGACCCGGACGGCCCCGCCCTCGTATTCACCGTTGGCGAGATGGACGCCTTCATCGACGGCGCGAAGAAGGGTGAGTTCGACGCGCTCGTTGCCCCCAACTAGCAGTTGCAGAAGGTAAGTTCGGGCGGACATCTTCACCCTTGGCGTGTCATCATGTGCATATGACAACGCCTTGAGGAGAAAGCGTGCTCTCGGACCCGAATCCGATCATTCGTCTGGCCCGGCCCACGGCCGGGCCAGAAACGACCAAGACGGCGGCCAACATCATGCTTGGCCTCATCGTCAAGGAACAGCGTGAAGCAGCCGGCCTGACGCAGACGAAACTCGCACGGGAGATTCTCGTCTCGAACTCCACGGTCAGTCGTCTGGAGAACGCCGAGACCACGCCCGAGCGGCGCACGGTCGAGGCGGTCATCCAGTGCCTGCAGATGGACGAACCCACCCGGCAGACAATGATGTTGCTGCTCGCCCGCGCCTTGGAACCGGAGTGGTACCAGCACAGGTACAGCGATGTCACGCCGGACTACCTGAAGCGTCTTCTCGGCTTGGAGTCGATGGCCATCGCCCTCACCACGTACGACGTGCGCCTGGTGTCGGGGCTGCTCCAGACCTCCGCGTACGCGAGCCGCATCATCCGTACCGGTCTGCACCTCAGTGAGTGGGACGGCTCGGAGGCGGAGCTGCGACTCGCCCAGCGCATCGAGCGACAAGAGCGCGTGCTCAGCCAGCCTGAACCGCCCCGGTGTGTCTTCCTGATGGACGAGTCGATCTTGATGCGGCGCGTCGGTCCCGACAGCGTGATGCGCGAGCAGATGGTCCACCTTCGTGAGCTGGCCGATCTGCCGCACATCACCATTCGGTTCGTGCTGCTGGATCGCATGATCGCGGGCAACGAGGCGTCCATGGCCGGCTCCATGGCTCAGCTCCAGTTCGGACGAGGCGGCCTTCCGGACATGGTCTACGCCGAGGGCTACGGCAAGGCCGACTACTTCACCCGGCCCGCCCGCAGCGCGGAGGAACGGGCAAAGCCCTGGGCCACCAGGGAGAACGACTACGAGCGGCACCTTCAGTTGCTCTTGCGGATCCAGGGGGAGGCGTGCGCGTCGCCAACCCGGAGTCGGCGCCTGCTGGACGAGGCCATCAAGCGATTCTCCTAGACGGCCGGCCCCGGCCGCCTACTTCCGCGGCGGCACCTTTCCCAGCCCGCCGTACTCCGTCCACTCGATGCTGCGCTGGCGTTGTTGAAGCTCGGAGTCAGGTCGCCAGTCGGTCACATCGACAAGACCTGGCTCCTGAACGATGAGGTTCGCGAAGATCTCTTCCACGTCCGCCTTCTCGCGGACGCGGCCCCAGTTGCCGTGGGTCTGGACCCGCATGAGTTCGGTGACGCCGTCGCGGACCTTGGGGTCGTCACTCACGAGCTGGCAGACGACCACGAAACTGCCGGGGACGAGATGGTCGACGACCCTCTGCACCAGCGCCTTCGGGCCAGCGCTGTCAGGCAGGCAGTGCAGCACCGAGATGAACAAGGCGGCCACCGGCTTGGCGAAGTCGATGAGTCGGGTGAAGTCCCTATGCGCGAAGATTGTGTCGGTGTCCGTCATGTCGACGGACAGGATCGCGGTGTTGTCGTTCTCATTCAGCAGGGACTGTCCGAGCGCCAGGACGACCGGGTCGTTGTCGATGTAGACGACGTGGGCCTCGGGGTCCACTTCCTGGGCGATCTGGTGCACGTTGCGCTGCGTCGGCAGGCCGGATCCGAAGTCGATGAACTGTCTGATCCCGTGCTCCGCGGCCAGCACCCGGACCACACGCTGGAGGAACCAGCGGTTGTTCAGCGCGATCTCGCGCGACGTGGGTGCGACCTCCAAAAGCAGCTGGCAGGCTGCCTGGTCAACCTCAAAGTTGTTGCTGCCGCCCAGCAGCCAGTCATACATCCGCGCCGCGCTCGGCACCGACAAATCGACATGCTTCTGCTCCGCCAACGGGATGTGTCCCCTCACCAATTCCGCCGCGTGAAAGTGGAGTTGCCCATATTAGAAGCGCAGCACACCGAGCACCACCGCCGGTACGGGTGAAGCCTGGCGCACGGTGGCGACAAGTGGCGAAAAACGACGGAACAGAGTGCTCCGCCAGCGAACATGTATGCGGATGCAGTTCAGGCGTACGTCAGATGCACGTTCGCTCAACAAGATCAGGCAGAGCGCGCCGGGCAGCGCCGAGACCGGCCTCGACTACGGGAGGATCTACGCCCATGAGTTCTGCAGCCTCATCGACACTGAGACGAAGCCGGCAGCACAGCACCACGCTGTCGGCGCTGCTTGCCGGGAGCTGGTAGTAAAGGGGCGCGAACTCGGTGTCCCGCGTTGGACTACCGCCGGCCTCGCGGCCGACCTGGTAGCGCAGTTCAGCCCAGACGTCGGCCGCGAGACAAGGCTGGCTCAACAGCCAGGCCCAGTGCTCGTGCGCATGGGCCAAAGTGGCGCACACGACGGCCGCCACACCCGTGGACGCAGACAGGCGCACCCTGGCGTAGCGCGCGTAACGTGGCCGGTTCCGTTCGGCGAAGGCAACGAACCCGAGGTTAGCGACAACGGAAGCAGCGAGCCGGGCCCGCACCCGCGAGTCAACACGTACTCCGGATTGCGGCACGCCCGGTCGAGGGGAGAAGGAAATCGGGCCCTCCTCAAGCATGCGGGACCACAGCGCCAGCCCCGGCACTCAATGCCGCCCGTCCAGACGGCAGCGGGGGTCGACCTCGGCCTCACACCCGTCATGGCGCGAGGCCGAGACAATGGGGCTACTAGCGCGGGCCCCAGGTGAACAGGGCACCGGCATGCCAGGTGAAGCCCAGCATGGTCACGATGAACGCGGACTCGGCCGCGTCGACGGCCGTGTGCGTGACCACGGTCCAGGTAAGGACGAACGCCGCGAGAAGTGCACTCAGCCGGACCATCACCTGGCCGCCGAAGTCCTCGTGAACCCCTACTGGAACGATATTGAAACTGGTACCGTGCAATTGCCCGGAGGGCAGCTGCCCTCGGCGAATCGGTTCGAACATTTTTGTGTGATTTCTCTTCGATCTGGTCGTTCCCGGGAACGTGGTGGCACACCTTCCCGGGCGGGCCCCAACGAGGACCTGACAGAAAACTACCGCGCCCAGAAGGGCAATCCGGTCGCCCGAACCCCTCATGCAAAGTCATTTTGTGCGGACGTAGCACACCGGTCGACAGTGAGCAAAAGCCGCCAGAACTCGATCAAAATCAGAACCCACAGAACGCTGATCCCCCATTTCCTGTCAGCGTGACTGCCCAGCCGCAGGGGTTGATACGAACGGACTCATGAAGGAGGGCTGGCGACAGTCCCTGAAAGGGTGTCCGACGCGATCCCCGCACATGTGACCGAACGCGCCGCCTCTGGTCTACGCCGACAGCTTCGACATACCGGTCCTCGTCCACAGCGCTCCGGCCTGCAGACCGCACCCGCAGTAGCGGACCGCCTCGCACGAACCCCGGACCAGCACGGACGGCTTCCCTCCGGCTGATGGCTGGCACGCCCCAGCACGACCTGACAGGAAGCCACTGAGGTGACCGTGACATCTCCTGCAACTTGCGGCAGGTCCCCTCGTACGCACGGGGTGAACTGATCGGCGGGGTCTCCCCCGATACGCGTGCGTCGGCGTGCACGACTTCATGCCCAAGCAGCCTAGCCGGGCACCGTCGGCCGGTGTCTGGCTCTCAACGCTGTCTACGAGTACGGCATCGAGTGGGCCTGCCGTTCATGCAGAAGACGTTGCGATCCCAGGTCGCTCCCGCAGACGACCGCCACCCTTCATGTCGGCGACGGCCGCCTTGAGCATCTCGTAGCTTCGATCCTCGGTCGCCCCGGAGGGCGACCGCCACCGTCGAGCGATCCACCGTCGGCTGCGAGGCTGCGCAGGTTGCGATCCTCGGTCGCCTCGGAGAGCGACCGCCGCATATCGACTATGCCGCCCCACTCCTGCGCGGCGTAGTTGCGATCCTCGGTCGCCCCGGAAGGCGACCGCCACTGGGACAAGGGAGTCGGGGAGCCGGAGTAGACGGTGACGTTGCGATCCTCGGTCCCCGCGGAGGACGACCGCCTCGACCAGTTCGAGCACCTGCCGTCGCCGTTGCTCGGGGTTGCGATCCTCGGTCGCCCCGGAGGGCGACCGCCACACATGGCCGTTGCCGCCGTCGCCGCCAGCGACACGGTTGCGATCCTCGGTCGCCTCGGAGGGCGACCGCCACGACCGCTCGACTTCCTCGGAGGGGCCGAAATCCGTCGTTGCGATCCTCGGCAGCCCCGGAGGACCACCGCCCCCTGGATGTCGTCGTAATCGGCCCGCTCGACCCAGTCGTTGCGATCCTCGGTCGCCTCGAAGGGCGACGGCCATCACGAGCCTGACCATCTCGCCCCACTCCTTTTTGATGTTGCGGCCCTCGGTCGCCCTGGAGGACGACCGCCGCCACTAGGGGAGTGCGTCGTCAATCTCAGCCTCCTCGTTGCGATCCACGGCCGTCCCGGAGGACGACCGCCGCTTGAAGATGGACCGCTTGACGACCAGCCGCCCGTACAGGTTGCGATCCACGGCGCTCCAGAGGGCGACCCCACCCGGAGTTGGTGCTCAGGAAAGTTTCGCCCGTGTCGTTGCAATCCTCGGCCATCCCGAAGGACGACCGCCACACTCGACCCCTGCCAGTTAGCGCGCTGCCGCGAGACGTTGCGATCCTCGACCGCCCGGAGGGCGACCGCCACTCGTCTTCTCGTACGACGCGGCGACGGCCATGAACGGGTTGCGATCCACGGTCGCCCCGGAGAACGACCGCCACGAGGCTTGGACGACTCCTTTTACGCCGTAGCCATGGTTGCGATCCACGGTCGCCCCGAAGGACGACCGCCACGCCCATGGACAGCGCCCAGTGCGGCGCTTCCTGGTCGTTGCGATCCTCGGCCGCCCCGGAGGGCGACCGCCACCAGCTCGGTGGCCGCATCTGGGCAAAGGAGGGCGACCGCCACTGGCGATAAGCCGCTTCGTCCCTCGGGGAGGAGCAGTTGCGATCCTCAGTCGCCTCGGAGGACGACCGCCACCCCAGAACGTACCCGCCCCAGGTGCCCGCGTTACAGCGTTGCGATCCTCGGGCGCCCGAAGTCGACCGTCACCTCGCGGTTTCTGGGTGTTTCCGGTCGAGCCGAAAGAGTTGCGATACTCGGTCGCCCCGGAGGACGACCGCCACCGTCAGGCGCCGATGGGTGCGCCGCAGCCCCTGCAGTTGCGATCCTCGGTCGCCCCGGAGGGCGACCGCCACAGGGCCTGGCCGTGCCCGCCGCCGGCGCCACCGTCACGTTGCGATCCTCGGTCGCCCGGAGGGCGACCGCCACCCGCGTGACCCGCGTGACGGCCGGCCCGCGTGAGGGGTGTGATCCTCGGTCGCCCCGGAGGGCGACCGCCACCTCGAAGTCCTGGCCTCCGCTGCCGGCGACCTCGTCGTTGCGATCCTCGATCGCCCCGGAGGGCGACCGCCACGCGCGGGCTGAGCCCCGCAGAGGTCGTGCTCACCAAGACGTTGCGATCCTCGGCCGCCCCGGAGGGCGACCGCCACCGTCCCGTTCGGCCTGCGCGACGCCCTGGGTGTCGTTGCGATCCTCGGTCGCCCCAGAGGACGACCGCCACAGTGGTTCTTCGTCCGGTCGTACAGCACGTCGTTGTTGTTGCGATCCTCGGTCGCCCCGAAGGGCGACCGCCACCCCGCGGCCGGGTGAGCCGGGGCCTTCCCAGTGAAGTTGTGATCCTCGGTCGCCGCGGAGGACCACCGCCACTGCTTCGACCAGATCGATTCACCGAGGACGTCTTCGATGTTGCAATCCTCGGTTGCCCGGGAGGACGACCGCCACGATGCTCGTCGCCCCGCTCACCAACAACACCCTGGCGTTGCGATCCTCGGTCGCCCCGGAGGGCGACCGCCACCCGAGTCCTGGATCTTCACCGTCACGTCAGTGCCGGTGTTGCGATCCTCGGTCGCCCCGGAGGCGACCGCCACTAAGACCATCCCCGGACGTCCCCGTGCTGGGGGTGCTGTTGCGATCCTCGGTCGCCCCGGAGAGCGACCGCCACGGTGTCCTCGACGGTCGAGAATCCCCAGACGGAGCCGTTGCGATCCTCGGCCGCCCCGGAGGGCGACCGCCACGGTCCGTGTAACGGTCCGGGTAGCCGGTCGTGGCGGCGTTGCGATCCTCGGTCGCCCCGGAGGACGACCGCCACCGAGTTGCCCCTGCCGCCGTGGCGGGCGGGGTCGGCGTTGCGATCCTCGGTCGCCCCGGAGGGCGACCGCCACCGCGCGGGCGACGTCTGGAGCACCGGCCCGTACGGCGTTGCGATCCTCGGTCGCCCCGGAGGGCGACCGCCACAAGTACCCACCGAGGGCCCACATCTTGACGATGTAGTCGTTGCGATCCTCGGTCGCCCCGGAGGACGACCGCCACTGCGAGTCGTCGTCCGACCACTGGTCGGCCTTCACGCGGTTGCGATCCTCGGCCGCCCCAGAGGGCGACCGCCACGCGCGCAGTACGGCAATCCGTGCCGCGGGCACGTCGAGTTGCGATCCTCGGTCGCCCCAGAGGACGACCGCCACCCTGAACGTCGTCGTAATCGGCCTGCTCGACCCAGTCGTTGCGATCCTCGGACCCCCGGAGGACGACCGCCACAGCCAGGGGCGATCATCGACGCGCTCGATGATGCGGTTGCGATCCTCGGTCGCCCCAGAAGGCGACGGCCAACCAGTCCTCGGGGGCGCGGCCACGGGCCGACTCCAGGTTGCGATCCTCGGTCCCCCCGAAGTGCGGCCGCCATGACGGGTCATCCGGTGCTCGGCGGTCCGTCTGATGCGTTGCGATCCTCGGTCGCCCCGGAGGGCGACCGCCACTAGGACGCCTTCACTTCGGTGCCCTGGACGGTGAGGTTGCGATCCTCGGTCGCCCCAGAGGGCAACCGCCACGTGTAGGGCGACCGGGTCGGCGGCGTTGGCCGTGGCGTTGCGATCCTCGGTCACCCTGGAGGACGACCGCCGCCGGGCGGTGTTAAGGCGCCCGGCCCGGTACGACTCGTTGCGATCCTCGGTCGCCCCGGAGGGCGACGGCCACTGGCCAGGCGCGGCCTGCTTGGACTCGATCATGTTTTGCAATCCTCGGTCACCCTGGAGGGCGACCCCCACACTGCCATTGTTTCCGCCGGTGCCCTGCATGACCATGTTGCGATCCCCGGTCGCCCCGGAGGGCGACCATCCCGTGAGCTGCTTTGGAGAAGCCGACGCACTCATCCATGCTGTGATCCTCAGTCACCCTGAGAGCGACCGCCACGTGTGAGGGGGTGGCACCCCGCCCGACACCACCAGTCGTTGCGATCCTCGGTCGCTCCGGAGGACGACCGCCACGCTGTACAGCGTGAGGCCGGCCGCGTGGGCGTTGCCGTTGCGATCCTCGGTCGCTCAGGAGGACGACCGCCACCCCAGACGCGGTTCTCCAGGGCGCCCCAAGGCGTGAGGTTGCGATCCTCGATCGCCCCGGAGGACGACCGCCACGGGGCATGCCCTTCAGATCGCCGGCCATCCACCGGTCGTTGCGAACCTGGGTCGCCCCGGAAGACGACCGCCACGAGGCTGCCGGAGTCGTCGCCCAGGCCGGCACCGCAGTTGTGATCCTCGGTCGCCCCAGAGAGCGACCGCCAAGTCGAGCTGGGCCACGGCCGGCGCAGCTTCCGCGACGTTGCGATCCTCGGTCCGACCGCCACCCGCGCAGGTGGCGAGCGGTGTGCAGCCCCTTGATCCGTTGCGATCCTCGGTCGCCCAGGGGGGCGACCGCCACCACGAGCGTGACCATCTCGCCCCACTCCTTTTTGATGTTGCGATCCTCGGTTACCCCGGGGACGACTGCCACCCCAGAACGTACCCGCCCCAGGTGCCCGCGTTACAGCGTTGCGAACCTCGTCGCCCCGGCGGGCGACCGCCACCCCGGCCCCCGACGCTGCGGTCATGACTGCAACCGAGTTGCGAGCCTCGGTCGCCCCGGAGGGCGACCGCCACGTCGCAGATCAGCACGCGATCGATCGGCGAGCAGGTGTTGCGATCCTCGGTCGCCCCGGAGGGCCACCGCCACCCGGGGAAGCCGGACCCGGGCGACCTCGATCCGGGGTTGCGATCCTCGGTCGCCTTGAGGGCGACCGCCAGCCGGCCGGCCGGACCCAGACCCTATCGAATCCCGAGAGGTTGCGATCCTCGGTCGCCCCGGAGAGCGACCGACAGGTGCTCGATCGCGTCGCCGACGATCCGGTAGATGGTGTTGCGATCCTCGGTCGCCCCGAAGGGCGACCGCCAGGCGCCCGTGACGCCGCTCTGGAGGTCCGAAGCTCTGGACGGTAGATGCCCGCAACCGCCTTGGCTGGGATCAGGATCGCTCCCTAGAGAACAGTTGCAGTGAACTGTTCACTACGTTTTGCTTCCGGTATGGCACAGTCCCTCCGTCCCCAGGCCCTGCAACGCCAACGACTGTTCAGAGAGATGAGCGTGGAACAGCTCGCCGAGGCTGTAGGGGTTACGCCACGTGCTGTACGCCACTGGGAGGCGGGAACACGGACTGTTGGTGACCGAGCTTTCGGCCGATTGCTAGAGGTTCTGCGATGTGGTGCCCAGGATCTGACAGGGCGCGAACCGGGTACCGAGAACCTGGCCGACTTGCGTCGTGATGCTGGCTTGAGCACGGAAGAGGCCGCCTCAGCTCTACGACGCAAGCGTGGTGCACACGGCCTGCATATCAGCGCCGAGAAGATCCGCGATCTTGAACGCGGCAGACATGTGCGCGGCTGGATGTGGGGATCTCCCGAGACCCTGGGGAGGGTGGCGCACATGCTCGCCCAGGTCTATAGAGTCCCCGACCGGGTGGTGATGGATGCCTGGCGCCGCAGCCGCCCGGAGGACCCTCTCCCAGTGCTTCCCGTCCGACGTCCCCGTCAGCCTTCCGAGGAGTCGATGGCTGTATGGAGGGCCCTCAACGAGCGGCAACGTACCTATCTGACGTGCATCTTCCGTCACGACCAGGAGGTAGAGGAAGAACAGCGGCAGGCCCGCTTGGTGGGAGCGGAACAACGACCGGCAGCCGAATGGCGGCGCATGACGTTGGCGGTCTCCGCCTCGTCTGATGTAGTCGGGTACACCCGCATTCAGGAGGGGCTGCGCGCAGCGGGGGTACATGACCCAGGAGCTGGATCGTCGGTGGCCGCTTTGGAGCGGCGTGGCCTGATCGTCGTGTACCGGGACCGGCTGTATGTCGACGGTCTGGGGGATATCCCCCGTACCCGGGTGGAGATGACCCGGCACGGGCGAGCGGTGGCCCGTGCGGCCCTCGGGGCTCCCCGAGAAGCAGGACCACCTGCGCCACTGCTGTCGTTGTGGCTCTGGAAGATCATGGTCCGGGTCGCGCGCGCCGGAGCGCAGGGGGTGGATGGCAGCCTCGCCGGGCGTGGGCCGCATTACCTGGCGGTGGGGCAAAGCCCTGACGGACGGACCCCGAGCCGGGGCTTCATCGTGTTGCGGCACCCCGACGGAGTGACTCACGGACCGTACCGGTGGTTCCTCACCGACTCCGGGCGAAGCCACATCGCCGACCACCTCGACGCCTACCGCGGCCTGTATCCCAGCATCGACACCGAGGGCCTCGACGAGAGCTCTGGCTGAACTCCCCTCGGGATTCCCAGGGCCCGTTGTCAGTGGCCTGCCGTAGGGTCCGGCAAGTGATGCAAGCTGACGACACAACGGACATTCAGCAGACTCACGCACTGCTGGAAATCGTCAAGGCGTTCGCCGTGTGCGAGCACGCGATGGTCGGCGAGGGACTGGACGGGCCGAGACGCCTGGACCGCCTCATGGAGGCCCACGGCATCCTGATGGCGGCATGCGGCCCGGGGCACCTGATCCTGTTCGACGAACTGATGGGCAGGCTCACTGGCGACCGGGCTGGCTCCCTGGAAGGGCTGCTGCCCGACTGGATCGACAGCGAGGCTCTCGCCGGCGTGCGGCTCATGGACAGCGAGGGCGTCGCCACGGAGGACGGGTTCGACTTCCGGCACGAAGCCCAGCGCGTCCTGCGGGCCGCGCAGAAGGTCGGCAAGTTCACCGGGCAGGTAACGAAACCGAAGCTGGATGACGAGTACAGCCAGGAAGCTGTCTTCAGCGCGATCAAGGGCTCCTTCTACCACAGGCACCGCACCACTCTGGTAGAGAACCCGACGGTGCCGACGGGCAGTCTCGCGGAGCTCAAGCTGCCCTCCCGGGCGAACGACTTCTACAAGCCGATCGCCCAGTACGCGCAGTTCAACGGCTGGTGGTGGCCCTGCCCCGCCTGCAAGTGGCCGATGAAGGTGACAGCTGCCCGCACCGGCGCGCGTACAAGGGGCAGGGCGCGCTGTCTGTACCCCTGGCACGAGGAGACGGGCGCGTCGTACGAGTTCGTCGTGACCTCCCGGAAGAAGTCGGCCCCCGAGCTGAGTCCGACGTTCGAATGCCGGGTCCCGTCCGGCCGGTTCGCACGCCTGTGGACCGGGGCCCTACCGCACGTGCCGCAGGCCAAGCCGGCCGCAGAGTACCTGGCGCTGGTACGGCCGGTGTGGCGCTACACCGTCATCCCTGGCCTGCCCGAACTGGCCCTGCACCGGGCCGCCTCGGCGGCCCTGGAGGGAACCGCCTGGACATCACATCTGTGGCCCAACGGGGACCAGTGTGACCTGTGGATCACCCGCGAAGGCAGCGAACAGCCGCACTTTCCTGCTGACTTCAAGGACTACACCTGGCCGAATCACCTGGTCAGCAAACTTCATATGGACGGCGGCGATAAGGGCGGCGCCGAGTACCTGGTAGTGCCCGACCATCGCCAGGACCAGGTGGCCCAGCTCCATGCGGTGTGCCGCACATACAGGATGAAGGCGGCGATGACCGCGACAGACTACCTGGAGATGGTCATCACGCAGATCAAGGGGGTCCAGGCGTGAGCGGGGAGATGACGGGGAAGGAAGCCGGCCTGGCTGGAGCACTCGCTCTGGCCGCACACTACTTTCCCCGCAAGGACGACGAGGGGCGCATCCTGGCCGGCTTCGAAGAGGCCACGTTCTTCGCCCACCGCAAGCCGCACGCATGGTCGGAATGGGCGAGCTTGCCAGTGGCCGACCGGAACCTGATCCGTCAGGTAATGGCCTTGATGGCTCCGGAATGGACGGATGCGAAGAAACTCAGGGCCGCCGTCCTCGCACTCCTAGGCACCCTGGCCCCCGATCCCGACCTCGCGGACAGGTCGGGAGGTTCGCTGCGGCTGCCGGCCGGAGACCCGCAGCTGGCCGAGGCGGTGATCCCCAGGGTGGGAGGGGATTTCCTCGGCTACGCACAGCGCGTCACCGGGCCGTTCTTCACCTTCGGCAAGCGCCCCAAGGCACAGGCGTTCGCGGGCCCAGGAACCCTCAAGACGAGGACGGCCTACCTGGGCCAAGAGCACGGCACGACCAGCAGAGAGCTCCATATCCAGGCGACTCCCGGCTTCCTTGAAGCGCCCGGCCACGAGGCGCTCCCGCAGGTGCACACCCGCCCGCAGCGCGACCGGATCGCGCCGACAGTGAACCAACTCCTGGATGTCGCCAAGATCCTCAGCGGCCAGGACAAGAGCGTCGCCTACCTGCACAAGGTACTCAAGCGCTTCTTCAAGGCAATGAAGACGACCGACGGCGAGCTGACCGAACTCGACCTGACGTCCGGAGACCTGCAGGTCCTCAACGCACCCACAGGAAGCGGCAAAACGGTACTCGTACGGGTCATGGCGTCCTGGGCAGCGCTCAACGACCGGCGGATCGCCCTCGCCGTCACCGATGTCCGCGCCACCCTGGACATGGCCTGGGACATCAACAACGACCTGGCCTATCTACACAAGAACAAGCACCTAGCCGAGCCCGCTCACTGCACTCCGCTGATGTCCCCGTCGAGCATGCACCGGCGGGCCATGGACTACGCCGCCCTGGGTACCTCCACCCAGATCGACGAATGGGACCGGCGCGCCAGGACCGACATCGCGCTGCTGTCGGCCGGCTGCGCGCAGCGGGCGTTGATGGACCCGCCCACGCTGTATCCGTACGGGGAGGAGAACTGCACCTCGCTGACCTCTGCGGCCACCGGCTCCACCCGGCTCACCTGCTCCTTCGCCCCGGTGTGCGGCAAGTTCCAGCAGTTCTACCGGGCCACCGACGCGGCCGTGATCGTCACCAACCACGCCAACCTCCTGGAAGGCCGCACACGCATCGGTGTCGTCCTGGACGGACAGGAGTTCCGCGGCAAGGCACGTGGCACCAGGGGCATGAGCGTGCTGGAGATGACGCTGCGCGCCTGCGATGCGCTGGTGATCGATGAGATCGATGCCTTCCAGACGGCCGCCATCAGCCGCTGTACCTCGGAGCTCACTCTGGCTTCCCGGAAACGGACGACCGCGTTGCGGGAGATCGACTCGGACGCCAGGAACCTGCCCGTCGTCCATGAGATGGCCCTTGCAGCGCCGGTCAGCCACGCGCGGCTCATGGCCGAGATGCTGCTGCTGTGGCTCTGCTCAGGCAGCGGGCTCAGGTTGAACCCGGGCAACGAGGCGGACAGCCCTGACGGGGCCAGCCGCGACAACACCGGCTGGCGCCTGGCCCGCTCGAGGGACCGTGAAATCCTTCAGCTCCTGTTCCCCCACCAGACCGCGGCCGACGACGTTCCGCCCGAGCTGTTCGCCTTCCTCGACGAGATCATGCCCGCCCGCTGGTACGCGGCCGGAACGGATGAGGAGGCCGAGCTTCCCGACGGAGCCGACTGGGACGCCATCCAAACTGCCCTGACGATCCTCACCGCGCAGCGCGGCCAGGACCACCTCACCGACACTCGCGACGCGATGCGCACGCTCCTGCGTGAACTCGTGCCCGATGCGCATCAGCAGGCCGCCGTGGTGAACCTGTTGATCACTCGCACCGTGCTACGGGAACTCGACAGCGCGCTGGACGAGCTACGCATGCAAGCCCAGACCCTGCGCTATCTCGACCTGGGATCGGTCCGCAAGATCCTTGAAAGCATGCGCAGCAGCACGGTCGCCACCCTCTACCCCCTGGCCATGCTGGGCCGCTCCATCCACGGCTACCAGGTCAAGGGCATGGACAAAAAGGAGCAGGAAGCGGAGCTCCTGTCGCGTTCTTTCGGCGGCGATCCGCACACCTTCGTCAGCGAACTCGGCGGCCTTACCGCCCTGCTGGCGGCCGGCGTGCAGCGTCCGGTCATGGGCCTGTCCGCCACCGCCTACCTACCACAGGCCGTACAGGAACACATCCATGCCCCGGTCCGCTGGTGGCTCCCCGACACCCGTCCGGAGTCCATCGTCACCCTCGCCACTCCTGTACGGGGCAGCAGCGGAGATGCCATGAGGATCGGGGGTCTCCCGCCAGAGCTGAAGCCCAACGCACTGCGCGATCTCGGCCGGGGCCTGTACGAGCAGCAGCTCGCCAAGCGCCTGGCCCGCCTGGAGAAGCACGAACCGGAACGGGCCCGCGTCATCCTCGCCGTCAACTCCTATGAGCAGGCCGCCTACCTCGCCTCCGGGGTGGCACAGGCCGACGGGCTGAACCACCGGATCTGCCTGCTGGTGAAGAAGCCGGAGAAACAGAACTACGAGGAGCACCTGCCTGCCCACGTGGACCGGATGGTCCGCGAAGAGCTCAAGGAGTTCCCCGACCGCGGAGAGATCCTTATCGCTCCCCTCGCTGTCATCGGCCGGGGCCTGAACATCGTCGTCGGAACGCGCTCGGCAGTCCGCGACATCTATCTGTGCGTCCGGCCTGTCCTGAGCATCGAGGACACCGACTGGCTGCACGCAAGCGTCAACGCCGCCGGTTACAACACCCTTCCCGCCGGCGGCAGCGACGAGCCCTTGGCAGTCCTGCGCGCAGCAGGCGAAGCCTCCTGGAAGCAACTCACCAAGATCCTTCGCTCCCCGGCCCGGTTCTCCAACATGGACCACGACCTGCGCAAGGAACTCGTCGCAGGCATGCTCGTCCTGCTCATCCAGCTCGCCGGCCGTGCCCGGCGGGGCGAGACCGACATGACCCTCCACATCGTGGACCACTCCATCCACGACAAGAAGTTCAGCTCCGACCTAGCCACGATCATCGAACAGATCTACCGCGACTGGACTCCGAAACAGCGCGACATCATGAATGAGCTCTACGGTCAAGCGCTTCAGGCATTCCTGACCTATGCAGGGCTCGACCGCGAGACGCTCTGAACTGACCACGCCCGTCGCCGCCTTGCCGCGGCGGAGACGGACCCGCATCCCTCTCCCAAAAGGAGAGACCGAGAGACGAGGTACCCCCGCTCATGGGGCGAAGCAACACGCAGCGGGATCTCACCGCGCACACCACATCGATCCGGTGCACCCCCGAGCTCCTGGACGGCATGACCGCCCTGGTCTGGGACTTCGGCGACTACCACTCGCCCATCCGCACGGCCTGGCGGGAACTGGGGAGCACCGCCTCACAGAACGGAAAATGGATCAAGGGTGTCCAGGAATCCGACCCCTTCCTGGTCCCCTACTCCATCGCTGTCACCGTGCTCCAGCAGATCACTGATGGCTACGTCTACCTGGACAAAAACCTGGCCTTCATGGTGACGCTCAACCCTGTGGAGCCCGACACCCTCAGGACAATCTTCACCTACCTGGAAGGCATCGTCCGCCGGGTTCCTCTGGATGAGATCCCCTTCATGGATCCACCCGCCTTGGCCCGACTGGTCGCGGACGTCGCTCCTGAGCGCCGAAGCCTGGCTAAGAACATCCTCCAGGAGGAAGACGGCAAGCCCGCCAGTCCGGACAGCTGGGCCTATGAGGCGGTGAAGTGGCACATCGCCAAGAAGCTGGCGGCAAAGCCCTTCCTCGACCGGGAAGTCGAGCCGGTCCGTGAGGCGTACGAGGCGGCGAACGGCCAGGTGAAACACAGGACCGTCGACTGGCAGCCCTCGGACAACGTCGCGGCCGTGCAGTACCGGCCCATCAGTAACGGTGACCTGATCGCCTGGGAACAGCCCATCGGCCCGATCTTCGCCACCCTAGCCCACCCGGTCGACCTCGCCGAAGCGGTCAAGGCCCGTCCCGAGAACCCCACCCGCAACCAAGTCCAGTACGCGCTGTCCCGTCTGTCGGTGAAGATGGCCACTTACACGGCCGACCCGAACCCCGTCCTGAATCTTGACGCCCACATCCGGCGCATCAACAACACGGTGATCCACGCCAGCACTGTTCTCGTGGACCAGGGACCAGACCGGCCGATCATGTCTGTGTCCCTGGACGGCCGCGGTCTGCGACAGACGAACAAGCACGCGCTGGAAGTCCTGGCGAAGATGGACGCCGACCGGTCATCGCTGAACGCCATCGAGGAACGCGTGGCCGATGAGCGCAGCCGCCTGAACGCCAGGGACGAAAACGGCAAGAGGATCGACATCCTGACCCCTCCTCCTGGAGCGATCAGGCCGACCATGCCGAAGACGGACTCCTTCGCTGTCGGTACCGGCGCCGGCATCTACCATCTCTCGCTGCTGCGGGAACACATCCAGCGAGTCTTTGGTGACGCCGTCTCCCCGCTCGACCTGAAGTCGAAGGGGAACGTCTTCGGTAAGCGTTCCCACGAGCCCGCCTCCGCCGCCCAGGAGAAAGAGAAGAAACAGAAGAAGCAGGATGGCGAATACGTCGATCTCATCGGCAAGCCCTCCCCGGAGGGTATCCGCCGTTCCATCGAGGCAGCCGGATACAAGAAACTCCGCATCCTGTGCCTGTGGTACCGCGACGCGACCCTCACGCGGATGATCCACGGCCTCGCCCATCCTTACGGCCTGGACCCGGAGGGCATCGATCCTGACCCCGACGGAAAGAAGTCATTCCCGCTCGCTGACGGCATCGAAGCTGTCTTCTGCAACGCCGAATCCCTGCTGGAGCACGGCCCCGGCGCTCAGCGCGCCACCGACGCCCAAAGGATCACCGGCACGTTCGCAGAACCCGGCGTCCTCCTCGCCGCCTGGTGCGAAACTGAGATCCCAGTGCGCGGCGAGGAACACGAGGGCATGAAGCCCGCCGAAGTGAAGACCGTCCTCGCGGAGAACGACGCCAAGCACCAAGTCGTACGGGAGCTCGCCAAGGCCGCAGTGCCGTCCCAATTCCTCATCGGCCGCGAGTACGACCCGTTCACCAAGACCTTCACCATCATCAAAAAACCCGCGAAAGCCTTCGAAGACCACCGCGTCTACATGGGGCTGCTCGACCTCTACCGCTCCTGCGGCGTGGTGGACGACCGCTTCGAACGTGCCCTCTACCCCGACGACGACCCCTACCCGCTGCCCCGCATGGCCTTCTGCGGCATCCACATCCGCAAGCAGGCCACCGACCGCAAGTACAAGGGCCAGCCCAAAAGGATCATCACCGCCAGCGCAATCATCCCCTCCCCTGAACCCGGCGGCCCGTGGCGCATGATCGGCTGGAGCAACATCCACCCGCAGTGGGAGCACTACGCCCTCGCACAGAGCAACTTCCACGCCGCCAACTACCCTCTTCACACTGAAAACGGCGACGGCGAAATCCAGCGCTGGGCGCAGGCCGGTGAAGACGTCCGCACGGCCCTCCAAGACCTCCACGACGAGCTCGACGGCCTGCCCTACGCCTTGATGATCGACGGCCACGCCAGCCGCCGCGTATGGCCCGGCCTCCACAACAACAAGCAGGGCCTCGGAAAGGATCCCGACGACCCCCGCCTCTGGCTCCCCGCAAGCGGACTGCCCCCGTCCTGGAACCCGGTCAGCATCATCCGCATGAACTGCGCGCAGGCGGAAATGCCCCGCCTGGTCTCCGTCACCGAAAAGCAGAAGAACGGCAAGACCGTCACTGTCAAGACCTCCAGCGACCTCTACTACCCGGAAGCCCGGCCCGAAGGCCATCCCTGGTTCCTGTTCACCGAACCCCGCAACTACGGCAAGAAGCGCCACGGGCAGTGGAAGACCCGCTGGCGCGCAGACCCCGGGAAGGCATCGAAGCATGCCGACGAACGCAAGGAGAACGAACTGAACGCCCCGTGGTACAGCATGACCACCAGGGAGATCACCCCCATGCACACGCGGGACGGCTACGACCGAGAGACTCTCGCGGTTGCAGCTGCTCGGCTCTGCCACCAGGCGCTCTCCTGGTCAGACCGGACGCGATACCCAGCCCCGCTTCACGCCGCGCTTCAGATGGACCTTGGCCACCCCCAGTACCGACGCTCCGCGCCGAAGGACCCCGACAGCATCGAAATCCTGAAGGAAGCCACCGGCGCCGACTCGTAGGTATAGGGACAGCTCAGAAGCTCCAAGCTGTCCGGCGTGGGGGCGGGCACAGCGGGGGCGGCGCCCGGGGGGAAAGATGCCCCGAGAAGAAGAGGAGATATTTGAAGGGGGGGGGGGCGGGCAGGGGAGGGGTGGGAGGGGACAGGGAAGTTCCGC
>NZ_JBEPBF010000169.1:0-18745 GCF_040298985.1 Streptomyces sp. NPDC001093
ACCCCAACCCACCCCAACCCGTGACTGCTGGAGTCGGTAGTCGGCACGTCCCGATGATGCGGGGCGAGTGTCGGCGTCGGTTGAACCAGGATTCGGCCGTCGTCGAGAAGGGCTGGAGGAATGCACGCAGTTACGCCCGACACCTGCGGAAGCGTTCAACGAGCACGATCTCCACGCCGCACGGCTGGCCCACGCCGGAATCCGCGAACTCACTTCCCGCCAGGATGCCGGTCTCCGCGCTGCAGTCGTGTCGTTCCGATTGGTGGCCGCGCACATGTTGCTGCCCTGTGAGGTATGGATTGGCAGCCAAGGCCTTGGGCACACGCCTTGGTGCATGACCCTATGTGAGTGGTGGCGACGAGGGAGGCTCCCGATGCTCATGGCACACCCCGCCGTGCTGCAGAACCTGATCGAGCAGTACGAGACGCTGCGTATCCTGCGCGCCGAAGACGGCAGCCAGGACGTACGCCGGCGTATGGATGACATCGCCTACACGTTGTGCGTGTCGACCGGCACGTGCGACATCGATGCCGCCCTGATCGCCGCCCGCCACCAGTTGCCCGGAGCCCGTACCGAAGACGACTCCGTTCTCGCTCTCTGACTGTCACCTTCCAGCCGGGACCGACAGAGGGCGGCTTACGGCGGGAGCCTTTGGGGCGTCTGTCTGCCGGGGGCTGGCTCCTCGATGGAGCCCGGGGCCCCGAACGGACGCCGAGCCGTGGCTGTGTGCTTACTTCACCCCGAGAGTGGGACGTGAAAGCCCTTTAGGAAAGGACAGTAAATGCCTGCGGGATCGAGCCCCAAGCGAGAGCGGCAATACGAGCACATCAAGAAGAGCGCCCAAGATCGTGGCGAGTCGCCCAAGCGGGCCAAGGAGATCGCTGCCCGGTCGGTGAACAAGGAGCGCGCCAGGTCGGGCGAGTCGCAGTCCGCCGGCAAGGCCTCCACCCGGGATGAGAAGTCGGCGTCGCAGCGCGGTGGGCAGCGCTCGCACAGGGGGGCGGAAGGGCCCACCAGGGACCAGCTGTACGAAGAGGCGAAGAAGCGCCATATCCAGGGCCGCTCCTCGATGACCAAGCGGCAGCTGGAGAACGCGCTCGGCCGCTGAGGGACGGCTCTTGGCCAGACGGTGCTGGGTTGCGTCCCGCCCGGGTGGAGTGCGCGCACGGCCGCGCCCCTCGGGGGGAAACCATGTCTGCTGGGCGATCGCTCAGCCTTGAAAATCGGACCGACCGAAAGGTGAGAGTGTGATGGGGCACGGCGGCAACGTCATTGAGGAGCTTATGACCGACCACCGGGAGGTCGAGGAGATCTTCGGCCGGATCCAGGCGATGACCGGCGGTGGGCAGGAACTACGCGATCTCGTGAACGAGGTCACCATCGAATTGGTACGTCACTCGATCGCCGAGGAGGAGTACCTGTACCCGGCGGTGCGCGAGCACATCCAGGGCGGTGACCAGATCGCGGACAAGGAGATCGCCGATCACGGCCGGGTCGAGAAGCTTCTCAAGCAGCTGGAGAAGGTGCAGGACGACGACCCGCAGATGAGCCCGCTGCTGCAGCAGCTCATGGACGAAGTGGCCGCACACGTGGACGACGAGGAGAACAACCTCTTCCCGATGCTGCGCCAGGCCTGCTCCTCCGAGACACTGACCGAGCTCGGAGACAAAGTCCGCCGGGCCAAGGCCATGGCCCCCACCCGCCCCCACCCCTCTGCACCCGACACGCCACCCGCGAACAAGCTCCTCGCCCCGGGCGCCGGCCTGGTGGACCGGGCCCGCGACTTCGTCACCGGCCGCGGCAAGTCCTGATCCAGGCAGCACCGCAGCAGACCCATCCCGCTCCCCGTGAGCATGCGGCCCTGACGGTGCTCCGGCGAAGGTGCTCGAGAGCAGCTGCTGCTCATGGGGATGCAAGACAGGCGGCGGGCGTTACCCGTCGAGTGCGGGCCATGCACTCCTGGGGCATGCCTAGAGGTCAGAGGATCAGGGCGAGAGCGTATGCCAGGAAGAAGGCCGCGACCAGGACGACGAGGACGAGGATCAGCGTCAGCGGGGCCTTGGCCCAGCCTTTGGGCGGGTTGTGCGTCTCCTGGGGCCTGGCCTCGGGCATGCTGCTCTCGGCGGGCGGGGTCTCTCCGGGAGGGACACCGCCTCCGGGCTCCAGCCCGGTGGTCCGCTCGGGCTCCGGATCGGGATTTACGTAACTCATGTGACCCGAGTCCCCCGATACGCGAAGACCACCGGCCGATCGCCCCACCTGTACCCCTGCATCCGAGCGCCACGGGCGGACCGGACACCACGGTGCCGCACGTCACCGCGGTCGCAGGTCCTTGCGGTGCAGATCGTCGGCGGGAGGGCGACGTCCCTCCGAACAGAAGCCCTCCCTCGAGGCCGGGAGTCCAGAGTCAGCCGCACGCAAGCATCCCCTAGCGAGAGTCGTGTCATGAGCGAGCACCCCACGCACAAGCATCCCCAGCCCGACTTCCCGGAGCAGGATCAAGAGCATCCCGGGTGGACCGGTCCCATGGACCCTCCTCCCGATCACGGTGAGGCGACGTACGAGGGCAGCGGGCTGCTGGAGGGGCGAAAGGCCGTGGTCACCGGCGGCGACTCAGGTATCGGCCGCGCCGTGTGCCTCGCCTTCGCCCGCGAAGGCGCCGATGTTCTGTTCACGCATCTTGCGGAGGAGGACGAGGACGCGCGCGAGACCGCACGGCTCGTCGAGGAGGCAGGCAGCAAGGCGGTCGCCGTGGCGTGCGACATCCGTGCGGAGGAACAGTGCGGCCAGTTGATCGAACGGGCCGTGGCCGAGTTCGGACGGATCGACATCCTCGTCAACAACGCGGCTTATCAGATGTCCCAGCCCGACGGCATCCAGGCGATCACCACGGAACAGTTCGACCGGGTCATGCGCACGAACCTCTACGGCATGTTCTGGCTGTGCAAGAAGGCCCTGCCGCACATCCCGGCAGGGGGATCGATCATCAACACCACCTCAGTGCAGGCATACAAGCCCAGCCCCCATCTCCTCGACTACGCCACGACCAAGGGCGCGATCGTCACCTTCACCCAAGGACTCGCCCAGATGGTCGCCCCCGACGGGATCCGGGTCAACGCCGTGGCTCCCGGCCCCGTATGGACTCCCCTGATCCCGGCGACCCTTCCGGACACCAGGGAGTTCGGCAAGCAAGCCCCCTTGGCCCGGCCGGCTCAGCCCGCGGAAATGGCACCCGCGTATGTCTTCCTCGCATCCGATCGCGCGAGCTTCATCACGGCGGAGATCCTGAACGCCACCGGCGGAACGCCGCTGCCCTGACACCACATCCGTCGTTCGGGTCGCCGCCGAGCTGAAGCGAAAGAAGATGATCACATTCAGCATCCCCGAGGCTGCCCTTGTAGCCGTAGGAGGCGGCGTTGAGCTTCTTCTCCCGACCACTCCCTCGAACTCGGCGGCGACGGGTTCACCCCAACCGAAGCGGGAGAACGGACTCTCCAGCAGGCTGCCAGGCCGGCGTCGCACAGGCAGCGTCATCGCGGTGCACCTCCGCGAGAGCGGATCATTCGGTCACTTCCATGGGGCGCGTCCCTGCGGGACCGGGCGAGTCATCAACCGCGGGTGATCGCCCGTTCATGCCGCCCTCGTCGCAGGTCACGCCCAGGCGATCGATGAACGCCGGCTCACCGCATGCCAGGACCGCCGCAGATGCTCCCGCCACTGCGCGTAGTGCGCGCCTGCGTCAGGTTGTTGTGCTGCCACCCCGAGATCAACGAGTGCCGGCAGGCGGGAGATGTACGCCGGACGGGCAGAGTCTCGACACCGGTTGCGGCACCTGGCCTCAAGGCGTCAGCCGGATCAGGTGCCGGCCGGTGGGGTGGGGTGCAGGGCAAGCAGGGCGATGTCGTCGGTGCTGTCGGCGCCGATCCCCCTGAGCAGTTCGTCGCAGAAGACACGATGGGGTTCGCGGGCGAGGGCGGCGGTGTGCTGACGCAGCCGGGTCAGCCCATGGTCGAGGGATTCGCCACGGCGCTCGCGCCGCGCCGCACCGAGCCGCTGACCCGCGCGCTTTACCGGTCGTCTGGCTGTTCGATGGTGAAGGCGCGGCCTGCGTGGGTCAGCCGCAGCAGCCTCGCCAGCGGGTGTGGGACCGCGCACAGCCGCAGATCTCTGCCGCCGGCCTTCGCCGCGCGGGCGGCGGCCAGCAGCACGGACAGGCCGGTGCAGTCGCAGAAGGTCAGCCCGCCGCAGTCCACCAGCACGCTGCGATGATCGGCCAGGGCGGCTTGGAGGGACTCGGACGTCTATCCCCAGATCGTGCAGCTCATCGGGATCGCCTATGCCCGACAGAAGCAGCAGCTGGGGCGAGTTGATGGATCCGCCGCAGAGCAGTATCTCCCCGTCGGCGTGAGCCGTGCGTTCCTGTCCGTTCCGGACATAGGTGACGCCGGCTGCGCGTGATCCGTCGAGCGTGACCTTTGTGGCCAGGGCGCTGGTGTGTACCACCAGATTGGATCGGCCGAGGGCCGGGCGCAGATAGGCGTCGGCCGTGGACCATCGCCGCCCGTGATGGCATGTCACCTGGTACAGGCCGGCACCGGCAGGGGACGCACCCGCGAAGTCGTCGTTGCGGTCCAGTCCCCATTCCCCGGCGGCGTCAAGCCAGGATTGTGAGAGTTCGTGGGTGTAGACGCGGTCCTCGACGTGCAGGGGTCCGTCCGAACCGTGGTAGGGCTCGCCGAGGCGGCGGTTCGACTCGGACTTCATGAAATAGGGCAGGACGTCGTCGTAGCCCCAGCCCTTGGCTCCGTGCTCGTCACGCCAGCTGTCGTAGTCGTCCCGGTTGCCACGGGTGTAGATCATGACGTTGGTGGATGATGAGCCGCCCAGTGTCTTGCCCCGGGGCCAGGAGAAGGTGCGTCCCGGCTGGGGCTGCTCGAGCGTCCGGTAGCTCCAGTCGCTATGCGATCCGAAGAGCATTCCCAGTGCGGCTGGGATGTGGATGAGCTCGTCGGTGTCAGGGCCGCCCGCTTCGAGGAGCAGCACCCGAACGCGGTCGTCGCGACTCAGGCGGTCCGCGAGCACACAACCGGCGCTGCCGGCGCCCACGATGACGTAGTCGAATCCTTCGGTTCCGGTGGAAGTCATGCTGGTTCCCTCGCCCGGCGAGCGGCCGTCGCCCGGACTCGCCCGAGTGGGGCGACCGGCGCCGGCTGTCGCATCAGGGGTGGTAGATCGACTGGAGTTGCTGGTATGCGTGAAGCCCCTCGGGCCCCAGTTCGGTGCCGAGGCCGCTGGCCTTCCTGCCTCCGTAGGGGGAGGTCAGGTCAGGCAGATAGCCGTTGAGCCCGACGGTGCCGGTCCGCAGACGGCGGGCCACCTGGGCACCGTGGTCCAGGTCCGTGGTCCAGACGGTGCCGGCGAGGCCATAGGCCGACTCGTTCGCCAGGCGCACCGCATCGTCCTCGCCGTCGTAGGGCGTGACCGTGAGGACCGGGCCGAAGATTTCCTCCTGCGCGATGGTCGACGAGTTCTCGACGTCGGCGAATACGGTGGGTTCGACGAACCAGCCCCGATCGAGGCCGGGTGGCCGGCCCCCTCCGGTGGTGAGCCGAGCCCCTTCGTTGAGGCCGGTCTTGATGTAACCCAGGACTCGTTCGCGCTGGCGCCGGCTGACGAGCGGGCCGATCTGGGTGTCGGGGTCGAGCGCGTCACCGACGACGGCGTCACGGACCATCGCCGTACAGAACCCGACCACTTCCCGATACCTGCTGCGTGGGGCCAGGATCCTGGTACTGGCGTAACAGGTCTGACCGTTGTTCAGCAGACTGGCCATGAAGAACTGCTCCGCGGTCGCGGTGAGGTCGGCGTCGTCGAGGACGACGGCCGCGGACTTACCTCCCAGCTCCAGGGTCACCGGTCGCAGCAATTCGGCGCATGCGGCGGCCACTTGACGCCCCGCACTGGTGGATCCGGTGAACGACACCTTGTCGATGTCAGGATGGGAGACCAGGTACGCGCCGGTGTCGCGGCCGCCCGGAACGATGTTGATCACGCCGTCGGGGATCCCCGCTTCCTCGACCGCCTCCGCCAACAGCACCGAGTCGAGGACCGTCTCCGGAGCCGGCTTGAGGACGAGCGCGCAACCGGCCGCCAGAGCCGGGGCCATCTTGAAGAAGGCGATGGTCTGAGGGAAGTTCCAGGTCATGATGGCGGCTACGACGCCGGCGGGTTCCCGGCGGACCAGGGTGGTGCCACGGGGCAGTCCGGTGCGCAGTTCCTCGGACGTCATGGTGTGGGCCAGACCCGCGTAGTAGCGCAGCAGGGCTGATGGCACCACACCTTCGAAGGACCGGGCGACAGTGATCGGCATGCCGTTCTGCGCGCTGACGGCGGCGGACGTCGCCCCCTTCCTCGCCTCGAGCGCGTCCGCGAGACGGATCATGGCGGCCGCGCGATGTTCAGGGCCCCAGGAGGCCCAGCCGGCCGGTGCGTCGAATGCGGCACGAGCGGCTCCGACCGCTCGGTCGATGTCGTCCTGGGAACCGTCCGGCACGGTACCGAGATGATCGCCGGTACTCGCGGATGCGACGTCGATGACACGGTCGCTGGACGTGTGCACCCAGCGTCCGCCGATGAACAGATGGTTGGGATCCATTGGTGAACTCTCCCCACGGCATGCCACGGGACCACGACACTCCGTGGTGTTCGATAGGTGGATGACCAGCGCGGGCGCGAGGGTGCTCAGCGCGTTACGCAGGCCGCTGACGGTCATGGTTTTCCTGCGCGGTGGCCCGGCGCGTCGAATCTGCGGGTGGGCCACGTCTGCGACGCCCCCTGCGCCCGGTGCCGGCCTTGGGGGAGCGCTTTCATGATTCACAACTGAATAAACTCGACGTTACACCCATCTGGGGTAATCTGTCACCAGATGTGAGATATTAGCGGAATGTCCATGGATATGGCCGTCGCCCGATGAGGGAAGTCAGGCAGCCGGCTCGAAGACCCCCACGAGGCCCCTGAGCATCGTGGCGGCAGGACGGGCCCGGTGCATGACATCGCACCATGAGCGGTACGCCTCAAGGAGGTGGCGCATCGTGAGGACATATGGCGGAGCCACGGCGGAAGAGCGCGCTTCGCTCCGCCGTCGGCGCCTCATGGAAAGCGGCCTGGAACTCTTCTCCAGCCGCGGATATGCTCACACCTCCATCCGTGCGGTACTCCGCCACGCCGGACTGAAGGACCGGTACTTCGCGGAGAGCTTCACGTCCCTCGACGATCTCATGGCGGCGCTCATGAGGGACATCTACGAGGAACAGATCACCCGGTGCGCCGGCGTGATCGCCACGGACCAGCCGCTGCGCGACCGGGCTCGGAACGTGATCGACGCCATCGTCGCGCTCTCTGTGGAAGAACCGAGAAAAGGGCGCGTCAAACTCACGGAATCCCTGGGAGCCGGTCCTCTCACAGCACACGAACGGCGTCTGGGCCTGCAGCGCATGAGCGACCTCGTGGACTCCCTCCTGAGGGAAGGGCTTCACGATCCTCGGATGGACCCCGCCACCCTGTCCGTGGCCGTCGTGGGGGCCGTCAGCGAGATGCTGCTGAGCTGGTTCAACGGAGAGCTGGGCATCTCAAGGGAGGCACTGGTGGATCAGGGCCTCCTCCTCTTCGAGGCCATCGCCGAGCACGCCTCGGAAGCATCACGAGAATGAAGTACACGAACGGGCCCTCGAGCTTCGGCGTACCGGCACGAGCGGGATTGCTCGTCAGCCAAGCAGCGATCGAGGCCGTGAGGCCAGGATCGCCTCGGCCTCGTCACCGATCGTCCGGACCACTTCTGCGGCAGGACGGACGGCATTGACGAAGATCGCCGACTGGCCATAGAGAATCGCGCTCGTGTCAAGGTTGGGCGGGCCCTCCACGGGACTGACATTCTTGGGAGGCGCGAATTCCTCCTTGCGGTCCCGCAGAGCCGCCTCGCGCTCTGACCACTCATCGGTGAACCGATTGCGGCGAACTCGTTCACCGATGGTCTCCGGCCACGGCAGCCCCGACACGATGTCGTACGTCCGTGTCCATACGGTGTCACTGCCGTCACTCTCCACGATCAGGCGCTTGTGGGCATCGTGTACCTCGATCGCTTCGGGCGTGGCGAGAAACGCCGTGCCCAGCCATGCGCCGTCCGCCCCGGCGGTGAGGACGGCCGCGAGTGTGCGGCCATCGCCAATGCCTCCTGCGGCCAGCACCGGAACATCGGGGTAACGCCTCACGATCCCGGCCAGGAACGGCAGAAGGCCCATCCTCCCGGTATGGCCACCGGCCTCCGTGCCTTGCGCCACGAGGACATCGGCACCAGCGGCGACGGCCGCCTGCGCGTCAACGTAGTTCTGTACTTGGCACATCACCCGCGCTCCAACGGCCTTGGCACGAGCAAGCCACGGCTGCGGGTCCGCGAACGACAGCGCGATGACCTCTGGTCGCTCTTCCAGAGCGGCCTCGAAATGCGGTTCGGTGAAGGGGAGGAGCGGCGTGATGAAGCCGACTCCGAAAGGAAGGTGGGTCGTAGCGCGGATGGTTGCGATCTCCGCATGGATCCAGTCCGGCCCTTTCCAGGGATGTGTACCCCCGAAGGAGCCGAGCCCGCCGGCCGCGGAGACAGCGGCGGCGAGTGTTCCGCCGCTGTGCAGTGCCATCGGGGCCGCCATCACCGGGTAGGCGATACCGAACATTTCAGTGAATCTCGTATGCAACATGGGCCGACGCTAGCGAACACAGTGCGCCCAGCCCACCAGCAGCGCGCCGACTCGCCCGCGCCAAGCTACTCGATCGCGGAAGCGGAACCACGGAGCGCCCGACCCGGCCGGATTTCTAGGTGATGTCGGCCGTGGAGCGTAGACGGCGATTTGTCATTCGACTGCATCGCAACGTACGAGAGGGAATGCCCGCGCTGATCTTTGCGGACAGTACGCTGGCCAAGGCAAGAGCTGGCGCAACAGACGGATCCTGTATGTCGCGCAGACGCCCGAGTCTTGTTGGATGGGATCGGGCCCGTGTGCGCGCATGCTGATGTTGTGCAGCCGATCACCAACCAGCACCGGCCAGCTTTTGCGACAGTTCGATCATATTGCCCCACGGGTCACGGAAGAACGCCAGTCGCCGGCTGATGTCCTCGATCTCGAAAGGCTCACCGATAAGGTCTACACCACGGCTGGCGAGCTCCGCACGTGCCGCGTCGACATCGTCGACATGGACGCACATGTGCTGGTAGCCGCCGTGCTGCAGGCTGACTCCGAGGTCGTTGAGAACCTCCTGCGGGAAGGGTACGGGCCCGGCCAGCAGTTCCACATGGAAGTGGTCATCGTTGGGCGGGCAGAGGTACGCGAGCTTCAGCTCACCGTAAGGCCACTCCTGGAGCACTCGGAAGTCCAGCTTCTCCGTGTACCAAGCCTTCGCCGCGTCGTAGTCGGGAACGCGGATACCGACATGGTGACCTCTGAAGGAGGAAAAGGGGCTTGATGAGTTTTTCGGCGGGTGGGCCGGCATGGGCATCGCAATCACTCCTATCCTGTTGAAACATCAGGGGGACGGCACAATGAACCAGACGATTCAGCCTATCGTCCGATTCCGCGGATGAGGCTGAAGGGCAAGGCTGGGAAGTCGTCGTCGAGTCCGGTTCTGATCACTCGGCTCACCAACCGCCGGCCAGCACCCATCGAGCATGTCCTGCATTGGTCGATCTGGCGCAGACGATGCCAACACCAAGCCCGCATCTCGCCACTGCTGACGGTCGGTGTCCGCCTGTGGGAAGAGGGGCAGAACACGCCTTCCTCGCTCCGACGGTTAAGTGTCAACGGCCTTGTAGTTCTCCCCGTCACGAGGCAGAGGCGATCGCGGGCCACTGACAGCAACAACGGCGCAGCAGCGTCATGCGACGCGACGGTTACCCGAAAGCTGAGGCGCCGCCAGGGACACAGCCAAATACAGGTCGTGAACTCCGAAGGGTGCGGTTCCTCTGAAGGGAAAGTGAGGAAGGACAGGAACCGCGGGCTTGTGGGTAGGCGTCCACCTCGGCGTGCAAGATCGATACCTCTATCTCGCTCGTCATGGTGAAGCCACGCCCGACGAAGGCGGGCTCACAGAGGCTGGCCGACGGCAGGCAGAGCTGCTTGGCAAGCGCCTGGGCGGCGTACCGCTGACGGCCATCCACCACGGTCCGCTGCCCCGGGCAGTGCAGACGGCCCGGCTGGTAGTGCAGCAGCTGAGTGCGGTGCCGCTGCGCGAGTCCGAGACAGCAGGCGACTATGTTCCATACGTCCCGGGGCGAGACGAGTTCCCCGCAGAGGTCGCCGACGCGATGTCGGCGCGTTTCGCCTCTGTGTCGGCCGAGGAGGCTGCACGCGGCGCGGAGCTCGCCCGGCAGGCGGTCACGAAGTTCACCGGGCCGGATCACAAGGGGGATACCCCTCGTCACGACCTTGTGATCACCCACGCGTTTCTCATCGCCTGGCTGGTGCGCGCCGCGATGGACGCCCCCGCGTGGCGCTGGATGGGCCTCAACCACGGCAACGCGGCGCTCACCGTCATCCGCTACGCCCCGGCCCGGCCGGCGAGCGTCCTGGTCTACAACGACATGAGCCATCTGCCGGACGACCTGCGCTGGACCGGGTTTCCCTCCCAGCTCCGCACACCCTGAGGGCCAAGCGGCAGTTGTCACGTGAGCCGACCGCGATCTCGGCTGCCCCGTTGGGGCTGTGTTCGGTGGCTCCTCGTCTCTACCGTGGTGCTGGAGGAGGGCTGGCGGATGGGCTCGCTGTTCGAGGAGTTGGAAGCGCGCGAGGCAGCTGCCCGGGTTCGGGTGGAGGAGTTGGAAGCCGAGCTTGCTGGGCTGTCGGGAAAGCTGGAGTTGACCCGGGAGAGCCTGGAGCGGTTGCGGATCGCGCGGGAGACGGTCGCCGAGGTGCTCGCGGAGATGACCCCGGAGAAGCCGTCAGTCGCGGTCGACAGCGCCCGGCCGAGCGCGGGTGATTCGGTGGCGTCGGCGTATGCAGGGGCCGAGCGGCAGGTCATCGGGGTGCTGACGGTTCCGAACCGGCAGCCCGAGATGGGGACGGAGGTCCTGCCGCAGGTGTATCGGGACATCATGGAGGTGGTGGCGGACGCGCCGGGGCCGGTCCGCGCGAAGCAGATCGTGCCCAGGATCGGGCTGCCCGCCGAGACCGGGAAGATCGAAGGCACCCGGTCGAAGTTGAAGCGGCTGGTGGAACGGGGCTGGCTGGACGAGGATGTCCCCGGCCTGTTCACCCTGGCCCGGCGCTGGGGTGGCGTTTCGCCCAACTCCCGTTAAAACAGGGCTCTTCCGCGCCTACATTCGAAGGTGCGACCCAATCGACGCTGGACGGGAAGAGCCCTGGAGATGACACCGTACGACACGCATGCCACCGCTGACCCCTTTGCGCGCTCCTTCAGCGCCTTCGAGGCGCTGACCACCACCTTGTCGGGCAGCGATGCGGGCACGTGGACCCACACTGACCTGGAGGAATACCTCGATCTGGCGGGCGGGAACTGCTTCGCCTGCTGCTGCAGGATCACCTCGACCTGCGCGCGATGCGGGAGGAGGAGCAGATTCGTTCCGGTGCCCGGCAGGTCGTGGTGGGGCCGGAAGGCCAGGTGCGGCCCTGGCGCGAAACCGGGCACCCGCGCTGGCTGGCCAGCATGTTCGGAATGGTCCGGGTCACCCGGGTCGCCCACCGGGGCCAGGGTGTGAGCAACGTCCACCCTGCCGACGCTGTGCTGTCGCTGCCGGCGAGCCGACACTCGACGGGATTACGACGGCTCGCGGTGACCGAAGCCGTCCGCAGCTCGTTCGACCAGGCCCACGATGCAGTGACACGCCGCTGCGGGAACGTGCTCGGCAAACGCAGGCTGGAAGAACTCGTGGTCGCTGCCGCGGTCGACGTCGACGGCTTCTACCGGACTGTGATCCCGGTCCCGTGCAGCCGCGAGATGCCGGTGGTGGTCCAGGTGGACGGCAAGGGTGTGGTCATGCGCCCGGCGGCCCTGCGGGAGGCCCCCGTCGAGCCGCCGCGAAAGCCTCGGGCGGACATCGTGGCCGACTCGCGCCGGGCGAAAAGCGGAACCGGAAGCGGATGGCGACCGTGGCCTGCGTCTTTGACACCCGCCCTGCCCCAAGGCGCCCGCATGATGTGATCCACCCGCCCGGCGGCCGAAGCGGCGACCGTCCGGCCCGTCCGGGGCCGAGGGCGGAGAACAAGTGGTGCACGGCCTCGCTGGTCCGCCCACCCGAGCAGGTCATCGCCGACGCCTTCGACCAGGCCGAGGCCCGCGACCCGAAGCACCTGCGGCCATGGGTCGTCCTGGTCGACGGCGCCCGTCACCAGCTCGACCTGATCGCAGCTGAGACTGGCCGACGCGGCGTCACGGTCCATGTCCTGCTGGACTTCGTGCACGTCGCCGAGTACGTCTGGGCCGCCGCCCACGCTTTCCACAAACCCGGCACCACCGAGGCCGAATCCTGGGCAGCCGACTATCTGACCGCGATCCTGGCAGGCCACGCCGCCCGGGCCGCCGCCGAGATGACCGGCCAGGCCAAGCGGGAGCACCTGTCGGCCTCCCGCTGCGAGGCCGTTGACGCCTGCGAACGCTACCTGACCGGGCATCTCGACCAGCTTCACTACGACACCGCGCTCAACAACGGGTGGCCGATCGCCACCGGCGCGGTGGAGGGTGCCTGCCGCCACCTGATCGCCGACCGCCTCGACATCACCGGCGCCCGCTGGGGCCTTCCCGGAGCCGAAGCCGTCCTGCGACTGCGTGCCGTCGTCTCCAACGGCGACCTCGACCCCTACTGGCGATACCACGCCGCCCGCGAGCACGAACGCCTCTACCCCGCCCCCGACCAGCGAACTTACGCCCTCACCTCTTGATCGCGGCCATCACTCGAAACGAACTGCACCCTTCCTCGTTCTGGACCCGGCTGGAGGAAACCGGACTATTCGCACGGGTCGGCGGCCGCCGCCCGCTGAACGAGAGCTGGGCCCGCCGCTACGGGGGAAAGCGGCGGGCCCAGCAAGCCACCACGATGCCACACCAGCAGCCGGAGCTGCTATTCCTGAAGCAGAGGGCGGCACCTCAGTTGAGGCCAAGCCTGCTGAGGGCTGTAGTCCAGTCGGTGACAATGGCGCTCTGCGCAGCGGCAAGGGTGACCTTCCCGGAGCAGACGGCAGTGTGCAACTTCGTCTCCACCGGATCCTTCTTGTTGCTGATGCCGCCACCCGGCTTGTGACCCGGATCGGCCGGCTCCACCCAGAGATTGCTGGGGATCGTTGGGGTCGCCTCCGAGCTGGAGGCTGATGAGGTGGTCGTACTCGGCGTCCGACATGCTGCCGGTGTAGCCGTAGGAGGCGGCGTTGAGCTTCTTCTCCTTGCCGGTGACGGAGGCCGGCGGGCGGATCCCCTTGGTGTAGCCGCCCTTGCGGCAGATCGTCGACGCCAAGTTCGCCTGCGTCACCGCCGGCGAGATCGCGCCCGGCGTGCACGACCGGTCCTCGAGGGGCTCACCCTTCTCGTACCAGTAGTGACAGCTGTCTGCGGGCGGCTGCTGCTACTGCACCGTGTATGTCGTCTGCGGCCCCGCACCCACCGGGATCTTCGACGTACCTGCTGGTACGGCATTCTCAGAGGTTCCCGCGGCCGACGACGCTCCGCCCTTCCCCGAGGTGTCCGCCCCGGAGTGTGAGCCCGATGAACAACCTGCCAGCAGCAGGAAGGAGAGCAGCACCGGCGGCACGGCGCGGCGGATTGAACGCATCACGACCCCTCAGAATGAGCGACAACTGGGCACATGCTCCCCCACCCAGACGCCCTCCTCCCGCCCGCCCCCAGGCGCACGGGTGCGCGGGGCCCGGGGCACCCCACACCTCCGCCTGACCGGCGCACGTCGCGCAGCAAGAGTCGTTAGAAGTAGGAGGCCACCAGGTCGCGGTCCACCGTGATGGTGTCACGATCCAGTTCGGGCAGCCCCAGGTGGTCACAGATCAGCTGGGTCAGCTGCTCCTCGTAGGTCTCGTTCTCGTGGTCCAGTCCGGCCGCCGTGATGAGGGAGGCCATCTTGTTGGGCCAGTAGTCTCCGACGTAGTCGGGGCCTTCGTAGTCGATGCAGGACGATATCTGGCCGTCCTTGTACCGGTACGCCTTGGGCCGGTGGGCCTGGGCAATGGACGGGTTGGGAACGAACACCATCAGTTCAGCGCCCTGGGGGCACAGCTCACGGTAGTCGATCTCGTCGAAGTCGCCGCGAGACGGGTTGAACATGTGGTGAACGATCACGCCCCAGTCACCGAGTGCCGTGTCGTCGCCGTAGGCGAACGGCGGCCGGTCGTGCGCGGACAGGCCATCGGCCATGGCGGCCAGGCCGGTCCCCTTGAAGTAGACCAGGACGCTTTCGTCGTCCCCACACCAGTCTTCTTCCAGCCACGCTATGACGCCGCAGTTGATCCAACTTGTCATGCCCAGCAACGTAACCGGCGCCACTGACATACCAACGTCCAGAGCTGCCACTCGACGCCAGGGCCAACCGCCTCCCCCCGGCGCGCCGTCGGGGCTGGTTGAGTGCTCCGGTCACGCCGGTCCGTTCGAACTCCCCGGCGTAGATGTCGAGGTCCCGCTCGCTAAGAGGCGGCGCGGATAGGCGCGGTGGTGGCAACCCGGCAGAAACCGGTGCAGCACCTTGCGGTCGGGGAGTTGCGACGCTCTGTGATCACTGGAATGCTTCGCGGCCGCGAGCGGCTGGGGTAAGGGAAAGGCGAAGATCACCCGAGGCTCGACCTCCCCCGCTACGCTCCGCGGCATGGGCGGGATAGACATGGTCAACGGCGTCGCCGGTGCCGTGATCGGGATGCTGTTCGCAGTGCTGTTCCAACAGCCCCTTCAGGACTCATGGTTCAGGGTGCGTAGACGCTGGTTCGGTGCGGTTCGAAGCCTTCGGTTCCGGGAGGAGCCCGGTCCCTCGTGGACGACTTTCTCGCTGGGCCCTCTCCGCACGCCGGCACTGATCGTCGAGGGAGACGGCGAGACACCCATTCCTGCGGAGGGCGTGCACATCCAGGTACTCGACGACGAGAGCAAGCTTCCTGCGGAGATCGCGCACTGGTGGGACGAGATCGAGGCCGAAAGCACCCGGCTCCGGGCGGAGGGACGAACGCCGATCTGGAACGGTCTCCGATACGCGGTCGAGTCGTTCGACATTTCCCGGACACCCGTCGACGAGCAACCGGAAGTCCGCCTGCGGCTGCGGCCCACGGACTACTACACCTTCCTCGCCGCCCAGCAACTCGACCGTCGGCTGCCTGACGGGAGCACACTGCGCTCCCGCTACCTCGACCCCGACCACCCCCTTGAGGCGCCGGCGTTTCTGCAGTGCAGCCTGGGCGTCAACATCGCCGTAGTGACCGCCGACGACATGCTGGTGGTCAGCCGGCGCAGCGACCGGGTCCGGATGGCACCGGGCATCTGGAACTCCTCCGTCAACGAGGGTGTGTCCCGGCACATCGATTCATCCGGCAGGAGCGCGCCGGTCCTTCATGCGGTTGCTCGGCGCGGCATGCGGGAGGAGCTGTCCCTGGAGCCGCACGAGTACTCTCTCGTGCTCCTGGCCTTCGTGCTGGACGTGGAGAAGCGCCAGTGGAGCGCCCATTTCTACGCGCGCCTGAACGAGTTGACCCACCAGGGGCTCCGGGCCCGGCTGAGCAGAGGGGTCGCCGACAGGTGGGAGCACCAGACCATCGACTACGTTCCGTTCCGCGCGGCAACGGTGGCCAGGTACCTGCTGCACTCGGACCGCATCCACCGCTGGGCTCCGGTGGCCCCGGCGCTGTTCCACCTGGCACTGGTCCACGTCTACGGGCGAGCAACGGTGGAACGGGCCGAGGCGCAGGCCGTCCGACGTCATTGACTTTCGCTCCCGCGGCCGAGGGCCACACCGATAGGTGGGTGGTCATGGTCGGCGTCGGGGGCGGGAGTCCCAGCGGTGGGTGGTCCATGCCCGTCGGATCAGGCTGCGTACGGTGATGATTGTGTCGGCGAGGTCGAAGAAGGCGTCGCTGACGGTGGTGCGCCGTTCGTAGCAGCGGGCGAGCCGGTGGAAGGCGTTTTGCCAGGCGTGGGTGCGTTCCACGTGCCAACGCTGACTGGCCTGGATGGGCGCCTTCTCGCCTTTGTGTGCGATGCGGCCGTGGAAGCCGCGTTCGTTGAGCAGCGCGCGGGTCTTGTCCGAGTCGTAGCCGGCGTCCAGGTGGACGGTGATGTCGTCGGGTAACGGACCGAGGTCGTCCAGGCGGTCCAGGGTGGGGGCGAGTAACGGGGAGTCGTGGCGGTTGGCGCCGGCCAGGACACGACCCAGCGCAATGCCGTATCCGTCTGTCATGCCCGAGCGTTTGAGGCCCTGTTTGCCGCGGTCGACTGGTGAGCGACCGGCTGCCTCGCCGCCTCCGGGCGCCTTGGTGATGGAGCCATCGACGGCGATCTGGTCGAGGACGAGGCCGACGATCCGGTCGTAGGAGTTCAGCGCGATCTGCTTGAGCCGGGCGAAGACGCCGAGCCGTATCCACTCATCGCGGCGGGTGCGGATCGTGGTGGCCGAGCAGGTCGTGTCGGCGATCGCCTCGTACGAACAGCCGAAGCGCAGCAGTTGCAGCATCTTGTCGAAGATGATCCGGTCGCTGATGCGCCGGCGGTGGCAGCCGAGCGGATGGTCCGGGTGGAACTGCGGCCGCTCGGGAAGCAGGGCCGTGAATTGGTCCCAGAGCAGTTCGGTCAGCCATGATGGAAGCGCGGGCACAGGTCTCCCCAGTGATCACGAAGCGTGGCAACTCCATGATCACCAGGATCTATGCCCGTTCTGCTGCTGAGCCCCCAACCGCGCCTATCCGCGCGACCTCTAAGCCACGCGGGCAGCCGGCCGATGGGGAAGCGATCACGCAGCATCCCGGCCCTGCTGACGAAGTGCGGATCGGGAGTTATCTCGGGTTCGAAGAACTCGTAAGGCACGTAGGGCATGTAGGAGAATCCAGCACGTGCCTGACTGGTTATCTGAGGGAAGTCAGGCATGTACGGCAAGGTGGCTCGGGACCCTCGGGCCAGCGGGGAGCGGGCCGGCGTTCCGCTGTACACCTTCTCGGAAGGATTCGATGGTGTCGGAACTCACTCTGCCTGCCCCCGCGCGGCTGCACCCCGTGCGTGACGAGCATGCCTGGCACTTCCCCAACGCGAACCGTCGCCGCATGCATGTACGGGCGGGCCTGGCCGACGAAGGACGGCGGGCATGTGGTCATCGCCAGTCCTGATACTCGGCGGCGGGTTGGTCAACATGGCGGAGGGCCTGTGCCGTGCTGCCGTAAGGGAGTTCGGCGACTCCGTCGCGGTCGTGCGGCACTTCCCCGCCCGGATCATGCTTGCCCACGAGAGCGATGTCCTGGATGGACTCGTGCAGCCGCTCCCCGCCGTCCCGGCCGCGTGTGCGGTCGGGACGGCGGGGAGTGGCGGGATGTGGTGTGGTCAGCCTCGAGGCGCCCAGGCTGTCGGGGTCCTCAGCGGGTCACCGGGTGAGGGCCGCGTGGGCCTGCGCCGCGGCTTCGACGACGCCTGGCCACAGTGGATGTCCGAGGTAGGCGGCGTCGTCCGCCTCGGGCTCCAGGGCGTCGAGGATCTCGTCGAGGCGGTCGGCGAGGCGTCGCATCGCCTGGGCCTCCGAGACGTCGCGGAGTGTGGTGCCGATCGCCGCGGAAGGGTCGTCCAGTACGGCGGTGTCGTCGTAGAGGATGTGGATGTTCAGCGTGAGGTCGTCGAAGTAGCCGGGATGCGGGTATTGGCGCTCGATCCAAACGCGTCGCTGGTGGTCGGGGTCGGACAGCGCATCGACCGCGGAGATGATCTGCTCACGCATCTGGGGCAGTCGCACCTGCGGTGTCTGGTTCACGGCTTGTCCCATTTCTTCCAGCGCAGCCATTCCTCCAAGGGGATGTGGGCCTCCTCGGCGTGATCCTTGATCGAGCCGACTATGGGCTTTCCATCGCGGCCGATGATCTTACCACCCGAGTTGATGACGACGTGGTCGACCTGCTGGAACACCTGGGAGTTGTTGGGGTTTCCCTGGTCGATACGGACGCCGTTCCCCTTGCCGTCGTTCCAGCGGTAACCGACGCCCTTCTTGTTCCCCTTCATGAACGGCTTGAGGGAGTCCGGCACCTTGTCCACGGCGTCCTGGGGGAGCCAGCCGTCGACGGTCTTGCTGACCCGGCTGGCCTCGGCGACGCCCTCGACGCCCTCTTCGACCTTCTTGGCGGCCTTGAGTTCGCCGACGCCGGGGATGACGACCATGGTGGCGAAGGCGCACTTGCCGAGGGTGGGGTTTTCGATGCAGTCCTGGATGTCCTTGCCGCCGGAGAGCGTCCACAGTCCGCCGTAGATCATGGCGGCCTCTTGCGGGTCCACGTTGATCGGCGGGTCCATGACGCCGCCGTCCTTGAGGCAGTCGGGGTAGTAGCCGAGGCGGGGGATGTAGTGGCAGTGCTTGGTCTTCTTCTTCGCCTCCTCCGCTTGGGCCTTGCGTGCTTCTTCGGCCTGGCGGCGGGCTTCGGTGAACCGCTCCGGGTCTGATGGAGGCTCGATTCCCTGAGAGGATCGAGTCATGGCGCGTCCGTCCACCTACCCTGCTGAGCTTCGTGAGCGTGCG